>NZ_RAWQ01000338.1:0-6079 GCF_003668965.1 Corallococcus sp. AB030 | reverse complement strand
GGGCAATCGCCCGGGGGCGGTGGGACGGGAGACAACATCGGGTCTCACCCTGACTCCCCTCGGAGGGGGAGGACCCATGCCCGAGACCGTCTTCGTCGACAACATCTGGAACGACTTCGCGCACAGCTACGATCAAATGATCCCCGAGCTGCCGTGCTACCAGCGGCAGCGCGAGAAGATCCTCCGCGACACCCGGGAGCGCTCCTACGTCATCGACGCGGGGTGTGGCACGGGGCTCGTGAGCGAGCCCCTGGTACGGCGTGGGCAGCGCGTCGTCGGCTTCGACAACAACCAGGCCATGCTGGCCCTGGCGGTGCGCCGCCGCGCGAAGGAGCCGGAGGCGGTGCGCGCCCGCTGGACGCTGTTGCCCGGGGACGTGACGACCTTTCCCCTGGAGGTGGAGGGGGCCGCGGACGCGGTGGTGATGAACAACGTCCTCTTCTACGTGAAGGACCCGGAGGCCGTGCTGCGCGAGGCCTGGACGCACCTGAAGCCCGGCGGCGTCCTGTGCATGACGAGCAACAAGCGGCCCCGGCCCGACCTGGAGCTGGTGCTGAAGAACTCCATCCGGGAATGGGAGTCCCAGGGACGCTGGACGGAGAGCCTCCAGCGCGCGGTGAACCACCACCGCACCTGCGCCCAGCGGCTCACCACGGACCCCAACGAGATGGTCACCTTCCTGGACACGGACCAGGCGGTGAAGCTGCTGGAGAAGGTGGGCTTCAGCGAGGCGCTGGTGGCCGACGGCGACGACTACTACGGCGAGAACTTCTACGTCTGCATGCGCAAGTAGGGAGCCCTTCCATGAGCAACGTGAACCCCCGTTTCCAGCGCAACCTGGGCGTCCTCCACCCGCAGACCATGGACAAGCTCGCCAGCACCCACGTGCTCGTCGCCGGCGTGGGCGGCGCCGGAGGCCAGTGCGCGGTGGACCTGACGCGCCTGGGCTTCGGCTGCCTGACGCTCGCGGACTTCGACGTCTACGAGCGCCACAACATCAACCGGCAGATTGGCTGCTTTGAAAGCACCCTGGGCCAGCACAAGGTGGACGTGGTGGAGCGCATGTGCCGGGACATCCACCCGGACCTGCGCGTGCACAAGCTGAAGGAGGGCATCACCGACGCCAACGTGGCGCACGTGCTCCAGGGCCTGGGCGGCCTGCCGCCGGTGGACTACGTGGTGGAGGTCATCGACATCGCGGGGGCCCGCGCCAAGGAGTCGCTCCACCAGACGTGCCGGGAGATGGGCATCCCCATCATGACCGGGCTGATGCTGGGCTTTGGCGCCGCGCTGCACGTCTTCCAGCCGGACGCGCCGCTCTACGAGGAGCTCTTCATCCTCCCGGATGGCCGCATCGACCTGCCGAAAATCATCCCGCACCTGGGCAGCTACATGCTCCAGGAGTACATGGATGCCTGCTACCAGGGGAAGGGCCACGCGCCCACGTGCGTGATTGGCGCCACCACCGCCGCGGGGCTGATGGTGAGTGAAATCATGCGAGGCGTGATGCTGGGGGCTCGCGCGATGGTGTCCTGGCCCGAGTACCTCTACGTGGACCTCTTCGACCACCGCTACGTGCGCGGCTCCGTCAGCGCCACCCGTCCGGCCCGCCCGGTGGGGCAGGGCGCGAGGGGCTGAAAAGGTCGCCCGCGCGAAGGCTTCTCTCTCCGGGGCCGGGGGCCCTTCTGAAGGGCCCCCGAATCCCCCCGGGGACTACATCACCACGCCGCGCGACCGCGCTTCGTTCACCAGCTGCGTTCCATCCACGCCCAGCCGCCGGGCGATGAAGCCCGCCGCCCCGTCCGCGTTCTTGTGCACGCGGATGAACTGGTCGTCATACGTGCGCGTGACGATGAGCATCCCCGACACGATGACGCGCTGGAGGTTGTGCTGCAGCTCGTTGCCTTCGATGATGACGTGGATTTCGGAGAACAGCGCCCGCGCGTCCGACAGCATGTTGGACAGGTGCCGCCGCTGTTCGCTGTTGGGGACCGCGGACTTCGCTCCCGCGATTGTCACCAGCACCAGCGGCTGCTGCTGATGTTGTTGGTAGGCGGCCTGCATCTTCTGGAACACCGCCTGAATCTCTTCCGGCGTCGGTGGAGCGTCCCAGCGCAGGAAGAACACCTTGTCGATGACGTCTGTCTTGTAGACCGGAAGTGCCATGGCGTTCGCGACTCCTTCGTGTCGGACCCAGCGGCCGTCCCGGTCGGTACGCGTCCGGGCTTTCTCCCTGGGCCTATGGGACATCCTGCTCTTCAGCCGCGGTCAAGAAACTAGCCCTGGAGGCTGACATTGCTGAGACGACACATCGGCTCGGCCCTGACGGCGTCACGGACTGTGTGTTCGCCTCGGAGGCCCCCTTGGATGTCAGCTGTTGGATGCTGAACCCAGACGCCAGGGCTGCCCGCCCTGTCTGCCTATTCCGTTCCATGTAACAAGTTTCAACGGCGATTCCCCATGAAAACAAGAAGGCCCCGGGAGCACGGTGGCTCCCGGGGCCTTCAAGAGACTTCAGGTCTTCAAGCGGAAGCGGTTACCCGCCAGAGACGGTGGTCTCCACCAGGTTCGCGTCGCCGTTGATCTGCGCGTCCGTGAAGAGGATGGGGCGCCACTGCTTCTGGGAGTAGCGCAGGGTCTGGTCCGCGTAGTGCGGGGACTTGGGGTCGCCGGACTGGCTGTAGGTCAGCACGGCGTTGGCGTTGGGGCCCGCGTCGGTGAACTGGAGCGCCATGATGAAGGAGCTGCCGTTGTTGATGGGGTAGCCCTCCTTCGCCAGCAGGGTGTTGGCGTTGTACGTGGCCGTGTGGGGCTGGGCGAAGTCGAACACCGTGGTGCGGGCGGCGCCGTAGGACATCACGTTGGTGATGCCCTCGCGGTGCATGCCGCCGTGCAGGGGGATGGCGGTGCCCGAGCGGGTGGTGAACTGCACCTGGCCCAGCGTCTTGTCCAGCGCGTTGCCGGAGCGGTTGATGGTGAAGACGGCCTGCGCCAGCTTCACCAGCACCGGGTCGTCACCCGTGGCGGGCGCGGGCGTCAGGGTGTTGGGCGTGGCGATGGGGTTGGCCGGGTCGAAGGCCACGTCGAACAGCGGCCCCTTGTTGACCAGCTGCGCGCCGGTGTACGCGCCCAGGAACTCGCGGAAGATGAACGCGCCCTTCTGGTCCAGGTCGTAGCGCCCGTTCCAGCCGGCCAGCAGCGCGCAGGCCTGGCTGATGTCCACGGCGGTGCCGTTGTAGGTCGCCGTCGTCTTGCCCGTGCAGCGCTCCACGACGGCCGCGCGCAGCAGCTCCTCCATGGAGCTGCGGTTGCTGAACACGGCCGTCTTCAGCTCGTCGAAGCTGAACTTGCCGTCCGCGCCGGAGGCGCCGGTGGCCGTGGCCTCCGTGAGGACCTTGGCGTTCATGCGCGTGCGCGGCGACTGGGCGACGCCTTCGAAGCCGTGCAGCGGGGAGAAGCCGGTGAGCGGCGCGGCGGGGTTGGCCAGCCAGTAGCTGTCGTTCGCGTTGAAGACGAAGTCCTTGCGCTCCAGCTGCGGCACCTTGGCGAAGGGCACGAGGCCGGGGCTGCGCGAGCCCGGCTCCACCTGCCACTCATTGGCCGGATCGCTGCCGTTGAGCACCACGAAGCCCAGGGCCTGGAAGATGCCGTAGGTGACGTTGAGGGCGGGCGTGTTCGCCTCGGTGGCCCACTTCGTGTACGCGTCCTTCGTGAGGTTGGGCGTAGGCGTGGCGTCCGTGTACCAGGCGTTGCCGTCCTTGTCGGCGAACATGGTGTTCACCCAGGGCAGGCCCTGCTCGGTGGCGTAGACGCTCTTGAACTCGGCCAGCGTCTTGGCCTTGTTCATGCCGTGGAACTGGTCCAGGAACTTGGTGTTGTCGATGTTCGCGTCACGCAGCGTGAGCGCCGTCTGGCTGTTCCAGCCCAGCGCGCCGGGGGGGAAGCCCGCCGGGGCGGCCGAGTCCGGGAAGGCGATCATCGGGCCGTAGTGGCTGAACCAGACGGTCTGCGTGTAGTTCGTCAGCGACCCTTCCGACAGCTTCACCAGGATGGTGAAGGTCTTGGAGGTCATCTGGCGCTCTTCGGTGCCGTACTTGTAGACGGTCGGCTTCCCCGGGACCAGCTGCACCTGGTAGATGGTCGCGCGCTGGCCGGCGGAGAACGTGTGCGTCCAGGCCAGGTTGTCATTGAAGCCGATGAGCACCGCCGGCACGCCCATGAGGCCCACGCCGTAGACGTTCATCTGGCCCGGCACGGTCAGCTGGCTCTCCCACAGGCGCAGCTCGCCTTCCCAGGGGAAGTGCGGGTTGGCCATCACCATGCCCTTGCCGTTGTCGGTGCGCTCACCGCCCAGGGCCCAGCCGTTGCTGCCGAAGTCCGCCAGCTTCAGCCGCTGGAGTTCCTCCAGCGACGGCATCTGCGGGCGCAGCGCGGCCTGCTTCGGGTCCACGGACTGCGCGCCCACGGTGGGGGGCGTGGCGGACGGGATGGTGAGCGCCAGCGCGTTGATGCCCGCCAGCAGCGTCAGGTCCGTGTTGTACGCCAGCAGGTCCACCGGGGTGATGGGCTTGACCCAGGCCGCGTTGGCGCACTCGGTGGGACGGGCCTCCGGGGGCGTGTCCTGCAGGTACTTGTTGTAGCCGGCCACATAGCCGGTGACCATGTCCTGCATTTCCTGGGACAGGGTGGGGAAGGCCGCTTCCGCGCGCCCCATCAGGTCCATGGCCAGGTACGCCAGGTCGCTGCCCACGTGCTTGTTGCCCGCGCCCTGACCCAGGTAGCGCGCGCGCTCGCCGCGCACCTTGAGGACCTGATCCGCGAGGGTGCAGACGTGGTCCTGCGCGAAGGCATAGCCCTGGCCGAAGCCCAGGCTGCCGTAGTTGTCCGCGGTGATGTGCGGAATGCCGTACGACGTGCGCTTGATCTTCGCCGTGTACTTCGGAGTGGTCGGCGTCGGAGTCGGGTCGACCGGCTCCTTGTCGTCACATCCGCTGCTGAACGCGGCGAGCGCCAGGGACGCGATGAGGGAGAAAGAAAGACGGCGGGTCCGGACAGAACGGAACCCACCGCGAGGAGGAAGATTATCGGGGATGTGCTCGGGCATGGCGGCCCGGAGACTAGGAAGGTGGCGATTCGCCGGTCAATGTTTCTGGGATTTGACTTTTCCACGGAGACGAAACGGACGGATGCGTTGCGTCGTGGGTTTGGGAAAGCCGGAAAGACGGTGTGTGTTACATGTGAGCCATGACGTCCGAGCCCTCGTCGCCGCCCGCGGCGCGCCGCCAGCGCCGCCACTTCTCCATGATTCGCACCTTCGTGCTGGCGGACTTCGTCACGCTCGGCAACGGCTTCTCCGGCGCCGGGGCCATCCTGGCGGCCATGCAGTCGCTGGCCACCAACAACCCACGCTGGTTGTGGGTGGCGTTCTGCCTGATGCCGGTGGCGCTGGCGATGGACGTGGCGGACGGCCGCATCGCCCGGTGGCGCTTCCGCAAGTCGCCGCTGGGCGCGGACCTGGACTCGCTGGCGGACGTCATCTCCTTTGGCATGGCGCCCGCGGCGCTGGCGTTCGCGGTGGGCCTGCGCGGCAACCTGGACGTGGCGGCGCTGCTCTACTTCGTCGCGTGTGGCATCAGCCGCCTGGCGCGCTTCAATGTCACGTCCGCGGAGCTGTCCGACGGAACCGGCAAGGTGAAGTACTTCGAGGGCACCCCCATCCCTACCAGCCTGGTGCTGGTGATGGTGCTGGCGGTGGCGACCTGGCAGGGCCGCATTGGAGACGCGTTGTGGGGCGGGGTGTGGAACCTGGGCCCGCTCCAACTGCACCCGCTGGCGCTGCTCTACGTGGTCAGCGGCAGCGCGATGATCAGCAAGACGTTGCGGATTCCGAAATTCTGAAGTCTTCCGCCGGGGTGGGCGGGGGTGGTGCCATCCAGTGGACGTTCTGGAGGGCAGTTCCCCTGTTTTTCCCACGGTGAGGCGGTTGGCAGTCCCGGGGTGGGTGCCTAGCTTCGCCACCTGATCCGCGAGGGCCACACCCGGAAGGTGTGGCCGCGTTCGCGGCTTCAAGGCTTTTGGG
>NZ_RAWQ01000337.1:0-6092 GCF_003668965.1 Corallococcus sp. AB030 | reverse complement strand
CGCCGGAGCAGATCCTGGCGCTGGCCACGCGCGAGCACGTGCCGGCGCGCATCGCCAAGGGTGAGCTGGAAGGGAAGATGAAGGCGCGCATCTGGCGCAAGCTGCACGCCGAGGAGGCGAAGCGCTTCGACCAGGTCTACGAGCTGATGGGCCAGACGCCGAGCCTGTCGCTGGGCGACGCGTTCGGCATCCTCCAGAGCGGCCTCACCGTGCAGGAGTTCATGGCACGCAAGGAGCGCAGCCAGCGCAAGGCGGCCATCAAGCAGGCGCGCGGCCAGGTGGACAACGCGCTCGTCGCGGACTTCCTGGGCGCCTTCATCGAGCAGAAGACCGAGCTGTCGGTGGTGCTGGCGGAGCGGTCGCTGCTGGACACGCTGCTGGCGGAGGAGGCCATCGCCTTCACCTTCGAGCGCACGGGCCGTCTGGAGAAGCTCCAGGTGGTGCTCATCGCGCGCAGGGGTGACTGGGAGCGGCTGATGCCGACCCTGGAGCGCGACGCGAAGCTCACGCAGAAGCCGGCGCAGGTGGCGCGGCAGCCGGACAAGCGCCCCTACTCGGACCCCCGGCCGTTCCTGCCGCACATCGGGCAGACGGTGAAGCTGGTGCTGCGCAACGGCATCACGGTGGAGGCGCCGCTGTTGCGCGTGGGCCGCTTCGACGTGCTGCTGGGCGAGCCCGGGCACGAGCTATTCGTCCCGCTGCACGCGCTCCTGCGCTTCGAAGCGCCCCCGGCCCCCCCCGAGGATGCTTCCGACGACGAGGCCGGTTCAGAGCCCGACGCCGAGGGCTGAAAGCGGCTCGCGGTGTCGTTACTTCCGGGCGGCCCTGCCTTCAGTGGCGGGCCGCCCGTGTCCTTCCTCCCCCTGGAGACTCCATCCATGCGCCCCTTCTTCTCCCGCATCATCAAGCCCTGGCTCGCGCTCACCGCGGCGGCGGTCCTCGCGGGAGCGTCACAGCAGGCGTGCACGAAGGAGTCCTCCGCGAAGGAGCCGGGCACGCCCGCCGCGCAGGAGGTGGGACGGCGGGAGAACGGCGTGCACGTGGTGGAGCTGGCCGTCACGGAGAAGGGCTATGAGCCCTCGCCGGTGCAGCTCAAGAAGGGCGAGCCGGTGAAGCTGGTGGTGACGCGCAGGACGGACCTGACGTGCGCCACCGAGCTCGTGATGGACGAGTACAAAATCGACACGAAGCTGCCCCTGAACACGCCGGTGGACATCACCTTCACGCCCAACCAGTCCGGGACGCTGAGGTACGGCTGCGCGATGGGGAAGATGATCGCCGGTACGTTCGTGGTGGACTGAAGTCCTCGGACTCCTCCGTCCGTTCGCCCCACCCGCTGGTGGAGATTGCCTTCACGCCCCGTCAGTCCGGGATGCTCCATTACGGGTGCCCGACGGGAGAGACCACTGGCCGCTTCTTCGTGCAGTAGCGCCCCGCTCCGTTAACTGGCGATGTCCGCCCGGGCGGGTAGTCTCGCGGGCCTGCATGGGCAGCTCGGAGCTCTTCACCCGGCACGTCTTCCTGGACCTCGAAACGACGGGGCTCGACCCCCGCGTGGATGAGGTCATCGAAGTCGGGTGCCTCTTCTTCGAGCACGGCCGGGAGGTGGACCGCTTCTCCCAGCTGTATTCGGCCTCGCGCCCGCTGAACCTCACCATCCGCCGGCTCACCGGCCTGTCCGACGCGCAGCTCGCAGGACAGCCCCGCTTCGACGCGGAGCGCGCCCAGCTGCGGGAGCGGCTCAAGGGCTGGACGGTGGTGGCGCACAACGCCCCGTTCGAGAAGGGCTTCCTGCCGGACGTGCTCGGCGGCGTGCCGGTGCTCGACTCGTGCGAGCTCATGCACTACCTGCACCCGGAGCTGCCCAGCCACTCGCTGGAGTCGCTGATGCGGTGGGCGAAGCTGGGCTCACAGCAGCCGCACCGGGCGCTGCATGACTGCGTGGCGGTGCACGCGGTGCTGGTGCACGCGCTGGATGGCTGCGTGCGCGACGGGCGCGCGGAGGACGTGGCGGACCTGCTGTCCACGATGGACCCCAGGGCCCGCGCGTCGCTGGGGCCCACGCCGCTGCTGGATACCCTGTCGGATGAGGACGCTCGCGACCTGGCGATGGACGCGGAGTCGCGCCCGCTGCTGGAGCTGCTCTCGCGGCTGTGGGAGGCGTGCCGGGCCACGCCAACGCCGCTGAACCTGGAGACGACGGGCGGCTTCCTGCGCGCGCGGCCGGAGCGCAAGCGCGTGAATGGTGGCAGGCCTCCCCCGGAGCCCGAGCTGGACGCGACGCCGCTGCCGGTGCGGCCAGAAGAGGTGGCCCAGGTGCTGGGGCCCGGCGGCGCGCTGGAGCGGGGCGGAGGGTTCCTGTCCCGGCCCGCGCAGCTGGAGATGGCGCAGGCGGTGGCGCGCACGCTGTCGGACGGCGGGCAGGTGGCGGTGGAGGCCGGCACGGGCACGGGCAAGTCGCTGGCGTACCTCACGCCCGCGGCGCTGTTCGCCTCGCGCAACGGGCTGAAGGTGGGCGTGGCGCCGCACACGAAGACGCTCCAGGACCAGCTCCTGGAGAAGGACCTGCCCCGGCTGCACCAGGCCACCGGCGGCGCGTTCGGCTACGCGCTGCTCAAGGGCCAGACGAACTACCTGTGCCGCCGACGCGCGCTGGAGGCCACGCGCGTGGAGCCGGGGATGAACCACTCCGCGCGGGCGCCCCGGGCCTACGTGCGCGCGTACATGCGCCGCAGCGTGGACGGGGACCTGGACCGGCTGAGCCACTGGTTCCGCGAGCGCTTCCCGGGCATGCACGGGCTGGTGCCGGCGGTGCGCTCCGAGGCGGCGACGACGCTGGGCGAGCGGTGCCCGCATCACCACAAGTGCTTCTACCACTCGGCGGTGGCGCAGGCGCGCGAGGCGGACGTGCTGGTCATCAACCAGTCGCTCGCGTTCGCGTGGCCCGCGCGCTACGGGCGCCTGGACCACCTGGTGCTGGACGAGGCGCACGAGCTGGAGGACGTGGCCACCACCGCGCTCACGGTGGAGCTGTCCGACCTGGCCTTCCTGCGCCTCACGGAGCGGCTGCACGGACGCGACGGGCGCCGGGGCCTCTTCGCGGAGTTGCGCCGCGCGCTCGCGGCCACGCGCCGGGACGAGTCCCGCGTGCTGATGTCCGAGGTGGACGACGCCCTGCGCACGCTGCTCCAGGAGGCGCGCCTGCTGGGCGAACAGGTGACGACCCTGTGCGAGCCCGCGGCGGCGATGCCCGGCGAGGACGCGGACGACGCGGCCTACGCGCCGGAGCTGCGGGTGACGGGCGCGGTGCGCGCCCTGCCCGCCTGGGAGCCCGTGCGAGAGGGCCTGGTGGCGGTGCGCACGGCGCTGCAACGGGTGCACACGCTGCTGTCGGTGCGGGTGCTGGCGGCGCTGCCGGAGCTGGCGGTGAAGCAGCCTTCGCTGGAGCGGGAGCTGGCCGGCGCCACCACGGAGCTGGGCGAGCTGTCGGTGCTCGCGGGCGAGCTGGCTGGAGAGCCGGATGCGAAGCGCTGCTACGCGGCGCGGGCGGAGCCTCGCAAGACGCGTTGGAGCGTGGGCGCGCAGCCGGTGGACGTGTCCGAGTCCGTGGCGAAGGACTTCGCCGCGAACAAGCGCGCGCTGGTGATGGCGTCCGCCACGCTGGGCACGGGTGACCCTGTTCCCTTCGTGCTGAAGCGGCTGGGGCTGAGGCCGCCCATCCTGCGCGCACCGTCGCCGTTCCATCTGGGACAGCAGGCGCTGGTGGTGCTGGTGACGGACGCGCCGCGTGCGCACGAGGAGCCGTTCATCGACTGGGCCTCGGGGCGCATCTCCGGCCTGGCGCAGGTGATGGGCGGCCGGGTGCTGGGCCTGTTCGCCTCCACGCGGCGGCTGGAGCGCGTCGCGCGCGAGGTGCAGGCGCGGCTGGAGCCGCACGGCATCGAGGTGCTGCGCCAGTCGCGCGGGCACGGCCGTTCGCTGGCGGCGCGGCAGGAGCGCGACACGGGCACGGTGCTGCTGGGCACCAAGAGCTTCTGGCAGGGCGTGGACATCCCCGGCCGCGGCGTGGGGTGTGTCTTCATCGACAAGCTGCCCCTGGAGCCAGCGTCACGGCCGCTGGTGGCCGCGCGCGAGGAGCCGCTGGCGAAGGCGGGCAACGAGTACCTGGGCTTCCTCCAGTACCGGCTGCCGCGCGCGCTGCTGCTCCTGCGCCAGGGCGTCGGGCGGCTCATCCGCTCCACCACGGACCGGGGCATCGTCGTGGTGGCGGACCCAGGACACGCGAGCTACCGGCCGCTGCTGCTCCAGGCGCTCGCGGGCTACCGAGTCGTCGCGCTGCCGTGGGCGCAGGCGCGGCTGCTGCTGCACTCGGAGCTCTTGCAGATGGGGCTCACCGCGGACACCGCGCGGGTGTGAGCCCCCGGCGCGGTGTCACCAAGCCGCCCTGCCCTACCGCGCCAGCCGCTCGCGGTAGCGCGTCTCCAGGGCGGTCAGCTCGTCCACCCAGGGGCCCGTGGCGCCGCTCGTCTTCGCCTGCGCCAGGGCCTCCGACAGCGCGCGCGCGTCCTCGGTCTGCTGCGCGCGCAGCCGCTGGGTCATGTCCCGCGCGACCTCGAAGACATCCTGCAGCTCGTCGCCTTCGCGCAGGCCGTGCTGCGGCGGGTTCAGGTGGCCTTCCGCCACTTCGCGCATCATGCGCTTGATGCGGAAGAGCGGGCCCACCATCCGGTGCGTCACCACGATGGTCGCCAGCGCCACCACCGCGATGAACGACACCAGGCAGCCGCCCAGCACCCACCACGTCAGCTGCTGATGGCGCTCCAGCTCCGCGCGCTGCGTGACGATGGCCGCGCGCTCCGCGTCGTACTTGGCGTCGATGGCCTGCGCCTGCTCGCGGAACTGCTTCTCGAACGCCGGGTCGTTCATGTGGACCATCAGCTCGTTGGAGAGCGTGGCTCCGGACAACTCGCGGCTCACCTCCGCCGCCGCCGAGCGGGCGTCCACCGCCTTCGCCGTCTCTTGCAACAGCGAATTCGCCGCGCGCACCAGGAAGATGCCCAGCAGCGCCGCCATCACCAGCGACACACCGACGATGTACGCGGTGAGCCTCAGCTGGAAGGGCGCGTCGAGCAGGAAGTTGCGCCAGCGGCGCTTCGTCGTCGGGGCCTGGGCCGTGGTCGTCGTCATGTCTCGCTGCTCCACTCGAAGGTCGCGGCGGCTTCCTCGATGGCTCGGGGGATCAGGGCCTTCAACAGGTCCGCGGGCGGAGCCCCCGCGGCGTTCACTTCCACCTGTCCCATCAGGGACTGCTCCGGGTACGTCATGCACAGAAGCTGCAGGCGCAGGCCTCCACTGTCCGTCGACTGGATCTCCGCCGTGATGCGGTAGCCGTGCACGCCCAGCTTCTTGAGCGCGCCCTTCGCCGCGGCCTTCGACTCCTTCTCCGGCGCCATCTGCGCGCCCCGGCGCACCAGCTTGGAACGAAGCCGCTCCTGCGTCACCTTCACGAGCTCCGCGGGCACCCTGCCCGTCTTGTCCTTCAGCGCGTCCAGCGACAGGTAGAAGCGCGGCCGGCGCGACTGGAACGCCTTGATGACCTTGATGGACTCCGCCACCGCCGCCTGCACCGTGGCGTCCGCCTCCCCCTGCACCGCCTGGAGGCAGTCGAGCCCCTTCGGCTCCAAGAGCGCGCCCAATCCCTTGGCCACCGCCGCGCGCACCAGCTCGCTCGGGTCCTTGAGGCCGCCGCACAGCGGTGTCACCGCTTCGGGATCCTCGGTGGCGCCCAACACCAGCGCGGCCTGTGAGCGCGCACGCGGATCCCTTCCCTTCTCCAACTGACGGCCCAGGAAGGTGATGCGCGTGTCTCCCTGCGCCAGCGCAGCGCACGGCAGCAGGAAGAGGATGAAGAGCAGGAGTGCTGTCGGCAGCCGCATGGGATGGGCAAAGAAGTACCAACAGTGTAGCCGCGATTTACCTGTCCACGACAGTTGCCTCGCAGGGCAATCGCTCCCACCTTCGATGCGCACAAGGGCCGACGTCTTCCAGGGGGAGGACGGCTGGGGTGCCGGGGACCCGAGGCGGGTCACTCC
>NZ_RAWQ01000336.1:0-6391 GCF_003668965.1 Corallococcus sp. AB030 | reverse complement strand
ATCTTCTACCGCCGCCGCTCCGACAACACGGCCAAGAAGGCGGGCAACCTGGCGGAGTTCTGTGAGCGCTGGGGCCGCCGCTACGACTTCCTGCTGGTGCTGGACGCCGACAGCCTGATGGCGGGCGACAGCGTGGTGCAGATGGCCCGGCTGATGGAGCTGAACCCGGGCGCGGGCATCCTCCAGGTGCCGCCGCAGAACGTGGGTCGCTCCACGCTGTTCGCGCGGCTTCAGCAGTTCGCCGGGCGCGTGTATGGCCCCATCGTGGCCGCGGGCGCGGCGGCGTGGCAGATGGGGGACTCCAACTACTGGGGCCACAACGCCATCCTGCGCATGGCGCCCTTCATCGAGCACTGCGGCCTGCCAGTGCTGCCGGGCCAGCAGCCGTTCGGCGGCCACATCCTCAGCCACGACTTCGTGGAGGCCGCGCTGATGCGCCGCGCCGGCTACACGGTGTGGCTGGTGCCGGAGTTGGGTGGCAGCTACGAGCAGCCGCCGCCGGACCTGCTCGCGTACGCGCAACGCGACCGCCGCTGGTGCCAGGGCAACCTCCAGCACCTGGGGCTGGTGATGGCGGGCGGCCTGCACCCGATGAGCCGGATGCACTTCCTCATGGGAGTGATGTCCTACGTGGCGTCGCCCCTGTGGCTCATCTTCCTGGTGGCGGGCCTGTTCGCCGCGCTGCACGAGTGGTTCTTCGCGCCCGCGACGCTGTTGGAGTTCCAGTCCACGCTGCCGGGCGGAGACGCGTTCGACACGGTGGGCGCACTGCGGCTGATGGCGCTGTCGCTGGCGCTCCTGTGGATTCCCCGCCTCATGGGACTGGGCCTGCTGCTCGCGAACCGCGAGGAGGCCACGCGGATGGGCGGCCGCTTCAAGCTGGTGCTGAGCGTGATGCTGGAGGGCGTGGTGTCCACGCTGATGGCGCCGGTGATGATGCTCTTCCAGTCGCACTTCGTGTTCGGGACGCTGCTTGGCTACAAGGTGAACTGGTCCAGCCAGCAGCGCGAGGACACGGACCTGCCGTGGTCGGAGGCGCTGAGCCGGCACAAGTGGCACATGGTGATTGGCGGGGTGCTCGCGGCGCTGACGATCGCGGTGGCGCCGGGGATGCTGGCGTGGCTGTCGCCGGTCATCGTCGGGCTGTGGCTCGCTCCGGCCATCTCCGTCTTCACCGCCCGCGCGTCGCTGGGCCTCTGGGCGCAGAGGAGGGGCCTGTTCCTCATTCCGGAGGAGGCCGAGCCGCCCACCGTACTGGTGCGCGCGCAGGAGCTGGCGGAGGAGGGGATGGAGCCGGTGGACGACGCGTTGGATCACGTGCTCTCCGACCCTCGCGCGCATGCGCTGCACCTGGCGCTGCTGGAGTCCCACCCGACGGCGAGCGTCCCCGTGGCGCTGGCCTCCGCCCGGCGCAAGCTGCTGGCGGGCGGGGTGGAGCCCCTGTCCCCGCAGGAGAAGTCCGCGGTGCTGTTGGACGCGCGCACCCTGTCGGAGCTGCGCGGCCGGCGGCTGGGCGTGCAGGCCTGATCCTGGTTGCATGACCCCGCTTCGCCCTGGATGCTCCGGGGCATGAAACGGGTCTCGTCCGCCGCCACGCTCGCGCTGTTCGTCTCCTCCGGGGTCTTCGCCGCGGAGGCTCCCGCATCCAAGTCCCAGGTGGCCGAGGACCGCTGGTGGAAGCACGTGGAGGTGCTCGCCAGTGACGCGATGGAGGGGCGCGACACGGGTAGCAAGGGCTACGCGACGGCCGCTGGCTACGTGTCCAAGGAGCTGGCCTCGCTCGGCGTGAAGCCGATGCTGAAGACGGGCTTCCTGCAGCCCATGGCGCTGCAGTCGCGCCGCCTCATCGAGTCGAAGTCCAGCGTCGCGCTGGTGAAGGACGGCAAGACGCTGCCGCTGGTGCAGGGCGAGGACGTCGTGCTGTCCTCGCGGCAGGGAGACAACGGCACGGTGGACGCGCCGCTGGTGTTCGTGGGCTACGGCCTGTCCATCCCCGAGCTGGGCCACGACGACTACGCGGGCCTGGACCTGAAGGGCAAGGTGGTGGTGATGCTCCAGGGCGGGCCGGGGAACATCCCGGGCCCGGTGAAGTCGCACTTCTCCTCGTGGGCGGAGCGGCTGAAGGTGCTCAAGGCGGCGGGCGTCGTGGGGGTCGTGTACCTCCAGAACCCGAAGCTGCTGGAGCTGCCGTGGGAACGCGTCGTGGGCTCCAACAAGAACCCCACGGTGGTGTTCGCGGATCCGTCGCTCAATGACTCGCGCGGACTGAAGGTCACGGTGGTGGCGAACGTCACGCAGTCGCAGAAGTGGCTGGAGGGAGCGCCGCACACCTACGAGGAGTTGGTGGCGCTGGCCAACGCGGACAAGCCGCTGCCGAAGTTCGACCTGCCCCTGCGCATGAAGGCGAAGCTGGCCTTCGACGTGAAGCCGCTCAAGTCCATGAACGTGGTGGGAGTGATGCCGGGCACGGATCCGGTGCTCGCGAAGGAGTACGTGGTGCTCAGCGCGCACCTGGACCACGTGGGCGTCGGCGAGCCGGTGAAGGGGGACCGCATCTACAACGGCGCCATGGACAACGCGTCCGGCGTGGCGGCGGTGCTGGAGGTCGCGCGGCAGCTGCATGATCAGCAGGAGAAGCCGAAGCGCTCGGTGGTGTTCGCGCTGGTGACGGGGGAGGAGAAGGGGCTGCTGGGGTCGAAGTACTTCGCGTCCCGGCCGCCGGTGCCCATCACCTCCATCGTGGCGGACTTCAACCTGGACATGTTCATGCCCCACTGGCCGTTCACCTCCGTGGTGGCGCACGGCAAGGACGAGTCCTCGCTCGCGGTGCCGCTGGCGGAGGTGGCGGCGAAGCTGGACGTGCAGGTGCTCGCGGATCCGGAGCCGGACCGCAACCTGTTCGTGCGCAGCGATCAGTACTCGTTCATCCGCGAGGGTGTGCCCGCGCTGTTCTTCAAGTTCGGCTACACGCCGGATTCGGAGGAGCAGAAGGTGTTCAAGCAGTGGCTGACCGAGCGCTACCACGCGCCGTCGGATGACCTGTCACAGCAGCCCGTGGACCACGAGGGCGCCGCGCGCTTCATCACCTTCCTGACCGCGCTGACGAACGCGGTGGCGGATGCCCCCGGCCGGCCGTACTGGAACGACGACAGCTTCTTCCGCCGCTTCGCGAAGCCGGCGCCTGAGGCGGCTCCGGCCCCGTGAGCCCAAGCGCCTTCACGCATCCAGGCGCGTGTCGGTGACGCCGGGGCGGGCTTCCAGGAAGCGGAGCGCGCAGCGGATGTCGGACGACGCGGTTTCGCGCGGGGCGTTCCGGGCCGCTTCGATGCGACGTCGGGCGGCGGCCCTGGCAGTGTTGCCTTCGGGGCTTCGCGCGGGCGCGGCGTCGGCTTCGGCCAGGTCGAGCGCCGCGCGGAGCAGATCCACGAGCTGGAAGAGGGCAGGGTCCTCGCGCAGCTCGGGGGCTCCTTCCAGTCCGGCGAAGCCCTCTCGCGCGGCGCGCAGTTCTCCGCACGCGGCCTCCAGCGCGGCCCGGTGCGCGATGAACCGCAGGGCCTGCCAGCGGGACGCACGACCCAGGATGGTGACCGCCTCCGTCAACGCCGCGCGCGCCTGCGTCCAGTCCCCCCGGGTCAGCGAGGCGCGGCCCAGTTCGCCCAGCGCAGTGCCTTCCAGCAGCCGCAGCCCCAGGAGCCGCGACAGGCGCACCGCGGACTCCAGGTGTTCGCAGGCCTCCGCGATGCCGCCCGCGTCCATCAGGTAGCAGCCCAGGTTGATGCTCGCGAGCGCCTGACCCGCGCGGTCCTCCACGCTCAGCGCGCGGCCCAGCGCCTCACCCAGGAGCATCACGGCTTCACCTGCGTCGCCCGCCTCGCCGATGGCGACCGCGCAGTTGGTGAGGAAGCCCACCTCGAACGTGACGTCGCCCACCTCGCGGAACAGCGCCAGCGACTCGCGCAGGTGGGGGATGGCCGCCTCCGGCCCGTGGCGCACCTGTTCGACGAGGCCCAGGTTGCCCACCGCGTAGGCCTCCAGCCAGCGGTCGTTTCCGGAGGGAAGCGCCTGCGCGTCGCGCATCAGCGTCCACGCGGCGGCTCCGTCTCCGGCGTGACGGGCGACGATGGACAGGTCCACGAGCACGCGCTTCTCCGACGCCGTCTCGCCCAGCGTGTGGAAGACGCCGCGCGCCTCCTCCAGGGCCTGGCGCGCGTACTCCGCCTGGCCCGCGTCCATGTACGCGCGGCCCAGCACCGCGAGCGCCTCCGCGCGCTTCAGCGGCGCCACGGCGACGTGGGCCGACGGCTCCAGCACACGCTCCAGCCGCTCCACGAGCAGGCCCACCGGTCCACGCGTGCGCGCATCCGGCTCCAGCGCCACCAGCGTCTCCATCGCTCGGCCCAGGGACTCCGCGGTCGCGGGACGGACGGCCATCGCGTTGGCGCACGCGGCCAGCAGGTTCTCTCGCTCCAGGGCCAGTCGCCGCAGCGCCGTCGCGCCGCCCGTCTTCTGTACGCGCTCCCGCAGCCGTCCCGCGACCTGGAGGTACGTGTCCGCGTGCCGGGCCTCGCACGCCGTCTCGTCTCCCATCTCGTGCAGCCGCAGCGCCGCGTACTCGCGGATGCTCTCGTACAACCCCAGGCGCAGGAAGCCGCCGGGAGCCCCCACCTCGCGCGCGCACAGGAGCGATTGGGAGCGCAGCGAGTGCACCACCTCCAGCACGTCCGGCGAGCCCTCTGGCAGCACCAGCACGGTTTCGGCGGCCTCCAGCGTGAAGCCGCCCCGGAACACCGAGCACTGCGCCAGCGCGGCGCGCTCGGCCGGCTCCAGCAGGTTCCACGACCAGTCGATGGCACCTCGCAGCGTCGCCTGTCGCGCGGGCGCGTCCCGCCGTCCCACTCGCAGCAGGTCGAAGCGCTTCGACAGCCGCTCGCGCAACTGCTCCACGCCCAGCACGCTCACGCGCGCCGCGGCCAGCTCGATGGCCAGCGCGATGCCGTCCAGCTGCCGCACGATGTCCGAGACGCGAGGGGCGTCCGCGTCGGTCAGGATGAAGTCGCCGCGCGTCTCCCGGGCCCGCTGCACGAACAGGCGCACCGCGTCCGAGCGCAGGATCACGTCCCAGCGCGTCTCGTACGGATCCGGCAGGGCCAGCGGGGCCAGATCCAACACGCGCTCCCCTGGCAGCCGCAGGGCTTCTCGGGTCGTGACGAGGAAACGGGCGCGCGGCGCCAGCACCCACCAGCGCCCCAGCGTCGCGGGCACGTGCCGCACCACCTGCTCCACGTTGTCCAGGATGACCAGCACGTCGCCACATCCCGCGAGCGCGCGCCCCAGCCGCTCCGCGGGCGTGCTGCCGTCTCCGTCCGCGGTGAGCGGCACGCCCAGGGCCCGGCCCACCGCGTGACAGAGGTCGCTCTCCGTCAGGGCCTCCTCCAGGTCGCATCGCCAGACGCCGCCCTCCCATGCGCCCGCGTCCGACTCCAGCGCGCCGAAGTGCGTGGCCAGCCGTGTCTTGCCCATGCCCCCCGGGCCCAGGATGCTGATCAGCCGCGCGCCCTCCGACACCCACTGCCGGAGCGTGTCCAGCTCCTCCGCGCGCCCCACCAGATCCTGCCGCAGCGTGGGCACGTTACCGGGCCGCTCGCGCGGGGCGCGCAGGGGCCCGAAGCGGCGGTGCGCGAGGGACGCGGGCAGAAGCTCCACCAGCGCCACGCTGTCGCTCACGCCGCGCAGGCGGAAGGACCCCAGCGAGCGCGCGATGGGCATCCCCAGCGCCGCCAGCTCCGGTTGGATGCGGGCCCACGCCGCGCCGCTCAGCAGCACCTGGCCGCCATGCCCCGCGTCCGCGACCCGCGCCGCGATGTTCACCGGAGGCCCCAGGTAGTCCAGCCGGTGCGTGGCCGGATCCAGGCGGCAGTCGGGCTCGCCCACGTGCACGCCCATGCGCACGCGCAGGCCCCGGTGGCTCAGCCCTTCCGGCGCGTGCTCCTCCGCCGCGTCCGGCTCTTCCAGCAGGGACTCCGGCCAGCTCGTGTGCAGCAGCGCCTCCTGCGCGCGCAGGCACCAGTGCGCGGCCTCCACCGGGGACGCGAACGCGACCATGAAGGCATCGCCCTGCGACTTCACCTCGTAGCCGTCGGTGCCCAGCAGCAGCGCGCGCAGCACGCCGTCATGCAACTCCAGCGCGTCGCGCATGGCCTGGCCACAGCGCTCCCACAGCCGCGTGGACCCCTGGATGTCGGTGAAGACGAGCGCCACCGAACCGGTGGGCGGCAGGTGCCGGGCGGGCGGCGGAGCACGGACAGAGGCGCCATCGTCGGCCGGGGGCGCGACGACCGTGAGTCTTCGGAAGGCCTCTCCCATCTCCCGCTCTCCCCGATGCCAGGAACCC
>NZ_RAWQ01000335.1:0-6471 GCF_003668965.1 Corallococcus sp. AB030 | reverse complement strand
GGCGGGGAGGTGCGGGTGGAGCTGCGCGGGGAGTCGAACCCGTATCCGGACTGCCCCACGCCGGTGGCCTGCCACACCTCCACGTTCGACGTGGCGACGGAGAAGTGCGTGGAGGCCGAGGAGCCGGACGGCACGGCCTGCGACCCGGGCAACGCGTGCATCCAGGGCGCCACGTGCACGGCGGGGCGGTGCAAGGGCCCGGAGCGCGTCTGCGACGACGGCAACGCGTGCACCACGGATGTGTGCAACCCGCTGGACGGCTGCACGTCGGTGCCGACGCCGCCGTGTCCGGGGGACGGGAAGTGCCAGGTGGGCGCGTGCGACCCGAAGGTGGGGTGCACGCTGGCGAAGGCGCCGGACGGGACGTTCTGCGGCCCGGAGCGCGGCTGTGACGCGGCGGACGTGTGCCTGGACGGGACGTGCCAGCGCCGCGATCCGCCGGACAACTTCACCTGCGCGCCGGCCAGCCCCTGCCAGGGACCGGGCAAGTGCAAGGGCTCCGTCTGCGAGCGCCCCGCCGCGACGGCGCTGACGCCGGACTGGACCTATGACGCGGCCTCCAACGGGGAAGCGCTGCACGACTTGTTGGTGGGGCCCACGGGGGACGTGACGCTGGTGGGCTTCTTCGTGCCGGCGCTCTTGGACGCGGCGGGCCCGGTGCCGGTGCGCGCGAGCACGTCCGGGCGCCGGTGCATGCTGTGGAACGACCGGCTGTTGTGCATGGACCTGCCGCTGTCCGGGCAGGTGTCGCTGTTGGACAGGGTGACGGGCGCGCCGCGGTGGACGTTCGACCTGACGACGGCGCGGCCGGACTTCACGCAGGGGCTGACGACGGTGTTCATGGCGCGGCTGGGGGTGATGCAGCCGGACCGGTTGGCGGCGCTCTTCGAGGCGTACCCGGCGGGCACGTCGCGGAACACGCTGTGCCGGCAGTACTTCCTGGTGGTGTTGGATGCCTTTGGCGGGATGGTGTCCGCGCAGGCGCTGGAGGATCCGCTGCTCGCGGAGTGCAACCATCCGCACCCGTACGGCGTGGCGTCCGACGCGGCGGGCGATGTGTATGTGGCGTTCGGGCCCACGCAGAACGTGGGGGCGCCGCTGTATCCGGGAGCGCCGACGTTGGTGATGGCGTTCTCGCAGGACGGGGTGCCGCGCTGGCGGAAGACAGAGGCCTTCGCCGCGGGGGAGCTGGCCATCGTGAACGGGCTCCTGCTCAACGAGCGCTCCACGCAGGCGCTGAGCACGCGGGACGGGCAGGCGGTGGGTTCACAGACGTTCCCCCGGGGGCTGGGCCGCGCGCTGGCGACCTCCGCGCACGTGATTCCCTCGCCCTCCGAGGACGACACCGTGGGCGAGTGGACGCTGGAGGGCTACGCGTTGCCGAATCTCACGCCGTCATGGACGCATGGGTTCCAGGGGTGGCCGGGGCCGGTGGCGCCGGAGGTCCGGCTGGCGAGCTGGACGACCTGGCCGGGCCAGCCGCCGGAGACGGTGGTGGTGGGCACGGGCATGAACGCGACGGGGCCGGTGCTGTTCGCGGTGAGCGCGAAGGACGGCAGCGAGGTGTTCCAGTGCCCGGTGTCGAACGCGGCGACGCCCGCGCAGTTCCTGGAGCTGGGGCCGGACAGCCTCGTGATGATGGACGGGGCCACGACGTGCGGCGAGTGCGATCCGCCGTATGCCTATAGCCAATCGCGCTTCCGGCGCTTCCCGATTCCCGGCCTGAAGCCCGCGGAGGAACCCTGGCCCGGAACGTTCGGCGGGCCAGGGCACGACCATCACGAGGACCCGGTGCGTGGGCGCTGAGTCCTCAACTCACGGCGTGAGCGCGGTCCAGTCGCTGTTGGGCACGGCGACCGAGAAGTTGTACGTGCCGTTGGTCCAGCACAGGCCGTAGGGGCCCAGCTGGGTGCTGTTGCTGGTGGTGAGCGCGGGCCAGGCGCTCACGGTGTAGATCTGGATGCCGGAGGCCCGCACGCGCGGGAACGCGGGACAGCGCTGGGCCACGTCCATCAGGTAGTGCGACTCCCACATCGTCCAGCCCGTGGCGAAGCCGGAGTTGCCGCAGATGGGCGTCAGCTTCTCCTCCCAGAGCCCCAGGGTGAAGTTGTAGAGCAGGCCGTGCGCGCAGCCGCTGCCGTCCTTGTAGGCCTCCGTGAAGTAGCGCTCCTCGCCGTCCAGCACGCGCACGTACTTGCCCTTCCACGTCGCGTCCATGCCCTCGAAGGTCTGCCAGCCCGTGGCGCCGTCGAAGCCGCAGTGGTCCCAGAAGCCGTGCGCGTGCGCCGTCGTCGCCATGCCCGAATAGCGCCAGTGCGCCGTCACCGTCTCCACGCACACGTTGCCCGCCGGCATGTGCGTGGGCGCGTAGATGGTCGTCCCAATTGCGTTGTCCGGGATGACCAGGTCCGTCTGCGCGTCGTTGGCCGCGAAGATGCCCTGGCCCTGCGTCACCCAGAAGCCCCGGTCCCCGGAGCCCGGGAAGATGTCCGGGATGGGAACGCGCGGATGGGGCCGGCTGGCGCGCTCCGGTAGCCGCGCCGCCACGCCCTTCAACACCTCGTTCGCCTGTGGCTGGGTGTTGGGGATCGCCCGGCCGTGCACCGACTCGTCGAAGGGCTCCGGCGCCGCCGTCAGCTCCTGCCCCTCTGGCACCGGCACGCCGTATGGCAGACGGGCGGTCGCGTCCTCCGCCAGCACCGGCGCGCCCACGAGCCCCACCACCACCGTCACGGCCTTCCACGGCGTTCCACGCATGTGTTGTCCCTCTCCAGCTGGAGTTGAGAGGGATTAAAACAGCTTAAACAGTAATAATAGCAATAGCTGATTACCGTAGAGTCAGGTCCAGGATACGTCCCTCGCGCAATGTTCCATCCGCGTCACGCGTGAGGGGCAGGCCCACCGCGATGACGTCCCCGGGCCGGGTGCGCGTGAGCCACCCCAGCCAGGCGCAGAGCGCGGCATCCAGCTGGTCGTGCGTGCACGTTCCTGAGTCCCCGAAGCGCAGGCCGGATGCTTCCAGCAGGGCCTGTCTCCGGGCGCGTCCCTCCGGCGTGGCTTTTGCCCCCAACTTCTCCACAGCCAGCATGCGCCAGGTGGCACCGGGGAAGGCTTCGAGCAGGCGCGCGTGTGACAGCGACGGCGTGTCCAGGTCCAGCATGGGCACCCGGGCATGGGCCCGCAGCGCGGCGAACAGCAGCACGCTGCCGCGCACGAAGCCCGCGAAGGGCGCACCGGGCATGGGCAGCACGTCCGGGGTGCGGCCCGGGGCGCGCAGCTTCCGCTCCGCGTCCCGCACCTTCGCGCCGGGGTTCGCCAACGCCTGCGGCCCGTCCACCACCACCACGTCGCCGGGCCCCACGGCGAAGGCCTCCGCGAGCGCCTCCGGGTCCAGCCCGTGCCCGGTCCGTGCCGAGGGCCAGACGCGCTGGGAGAAGCGCACGCGGCCGTCACCGTCCACGATGGCCTCGTCCACGGGGCGGTGCGCGCGGGCGAAGGGGTCCGTCAGGTCCCAGCCCACGAAGCGGCGCGCGTCCGTCATCGTGTGCCTTCCTGCTGCGGGATTGCGCACCGGACGTTAAGAGGGGCCGCCTTCACTTCCACCCAAGGTGACACGCACATGCACTACCGTCCGCTGGGCCGCACCGGCCTGTTTGTCTCTGAACTGTGTTTCGGCGCCATGACCTTCGGTGGCGAGGGCTACTGGAAGAACATCGGGCAGCAGGGCCAGTCAGAGGCCGACGCGCTGGTGGGCCGGTGCCTGGACGCGGGCATCAACTTCTTCGACACCGCGAACGTGTATTCGTACGGGCAGTCGGAGGAGCTGCTCGGCAAGGCGTTGGCGGAAAAGCGTTCGCAGGTGGTGCTGGCCACCAAGGTGCGCGGCCGCATGGGCCCGGGCCAGAATGAGACGGGCCTGTCCCGCTACCACATCTTCGACTCCGTGCACGCGAGCCTGAAGCGCCTGGGCACGGACCACATCGACCTCTTGCAGATCCACGGCTACGACGTGGCCACGCCGCTGGAGGAGACGCTGCGCGCGCTGGACGACCTCGTGAGCCAGGGCAAGGTGCGCTACCTGGGCGCGTCCAACCTGGCCGCGTGGCAGCTGATGAAGGCGCTGGGCCTGAGCGACCACCGCGGTCTGTCCCGCTTCGAATCGCTCCAGGCCTACTACTCCATCGCCGGCCGCGACCTGGAGCGCGAGCTGGTGCCGCTGATGAAGGACCAGCAGGTGGGCCTGATGGTGTGGAGCCCGCTCGCGGGCGGCTTCCTCTCCGGCAAGTACCGCCGCAACGCCGAAGGCCCCGAGGGCGCCCGCCGCACCACCTTCGACTTCCCGCCCGTGGACCGCGAGCGCGCGTACAACGCCATCGACGTGATGGATGAGGTCGCGAAGGAGACGGACACCACCGTGGCGCGCGTGGCGCTCGCGTGGCTGCTGCACCAGCCGCACGTCACCACCGTCATCCTCGGAGCGAAGACGCAGGCCCAACTCGAGGACAACCTGGCCGCGTCCGAGCTGCGCCTCGGCGCCGAGCAACTCGCGAAGCTGGACGCCGTCTCCAAGCTGCCCCCCGAGTACCCGGGTTGGATGGTGGAGCGTCAGAACGCGGACCGCTTCCCGCCGGCCCGCTGAGCGGTTGCTCGCGGAGTCCCGCGCATGCGGAGTTTTCCATCATCGCTGGATGGACCCGACCTGACGCGTCTCAACGACGCACCGTGTGAGCGCGGTGCTTTCGTATTTACAGTCCGTGGGGGACGGCAGGCGTGGCGGGACGCGGGTTCCCCTGCGAGTCCTGTGGCGAAAGCGACGCTGGGTGTTTGGGATTGGGACGGGTTCCCGATATCTTGGGGACTGCGAAGCGTTCGGTCACTCGAGCGCATTCCATGGGGCCCACGCGCCTGTCCGACGGCACTCCGGTGTGGTCGGCATCCACGTGGAAGGTAGGACGGTCGCCCGGATGACCTTGGAGGTCCGGTGTGCGGCGTCTCTTTTGCTTCGTGGGGGGCCTGTCCGGGCCCCGGGAACTCCCCGGGGCCCGGCTAACCTTTCCCGGTACCGCTGCTAGTTCGAGGCGTCGAGGCGCGAACCGCCGCTGATGTCCACGTTGGCGTTCTGGGGCCGCTTCGACAGGCGGATGATGCTGCCGCCGGAGGCGTCACCGGAGACGCTGGCGGGGGCATCGGCCTCCACGATGGAGCCGCCGCTGGCCTCCACCTTCAGGTCGGTGAGGCCCTGGAGCTTCTGGGCGTGCACCTGCGCGCCGCCACTGGCCTCGGCCTCCAGCTGCGTCGCGCGGCCGGTCAGCGTGATTTCGGAGCCGCCGCTGGCCTCGGCCTCCACCTGCTTGGCGTCCACGCCGCGCACGGTGAGGACGGAGCCGCCGCTGGCCTCGGCGTCGAACTC
Source organism: Corallococcus sp. AB030 (assembly GCF_003668965.1). Taxonomy (NCBI): domain Bacteria; kingdom Pseudomonadati; phylum Myxococcota; class Myxococcia; order Myxococcales; family Myxococcaceae; genus Corallococcus; species Corallococcus sp. AB030. The sequence goes on along the minus strand of NZ_RAWQ01000335.1, from coordinate 1,061 downwards.
GCCGGACGCGGTGACGTCCGCGTTCATGTGGCTGCCACCGCTGGCCTCCAGGTGGTCGATGCGGGGCGAGGACACGATGAGCTTCACCTTGCCGTTGAGGCCGCTCCAGCCCTTGCGCTCCACGCGCGTGGTGAGGATGCCGTCCTCCACCTCCAACTGGAGGCGGGAGAGGTTTTCAGGGGAGCCCTCCAGGCGGACGGACTTGGGGCCCACCTTCACCTCCGCGTGCATGCCGTGACCCACGGAGACGCCGTGGAAGTCTTCCACCTGGCGCGTCTCACCGGCGCCCTGGGAGGGCCGGGTCGCGTCCTCCGCGTGGGCGGTGCAGGCGGAGGTGACGAGGCAGCAGGCGGCGAGCAGGGACAGCGAGGACATCCTCATGGGCGGCTCCGGGCGAGGCGCGAGGACGTAGGAACACGTCCCGGCGGAATGCCTCGGGTACGGAGGACCCCAGCGGATGATTGCGTGGCGAGGCGCGAACGTGTCCGACAGCCGGACAGGTTCAGGGATTGTCCAGCATCTCCAGGGGGACCCGGACGGAGGTGACGTCGTCGGGTTTGATCTCCACGAGGAGCCTCAAGGGGCGGCCGGTGCCGTCCATGAGCTTCAGGGTGTGCCTGCCCACCGGGAGGGCGACCTTGTTGAGAGGCGTCTCGCCCAGGGAACGGCCGGCCAGGGACACGCGGGCGGAAGGTTCCGTGACCAGGGTGAGGAAGCCCTGGGGCGCGGCCGCTTCGGTGGCGCCGTCATCCGGGGCAGGGAGGTCGGCATCCGAGTCGTCGACGGGCGCGGCGGTGCGGGACTTGCCGCGGACCGGAGTGGCCGTCGGGTCGCTGGCGTCGCGCTTGCCGGTCTTGCGGACGGGGGTGCGCGTCTTCGCCTTGGGAGCCTGGGCGTCGTCGGTGGCGGTTTCGTTGCTGGGAGGAGGCGGGTCCGAGGGCGCCGTCTCCGTGGGAGTCGCGGGGTCGGCGGGAGGCGTGACCTGGGCGACCTCGGTGGAGGGTTCCGGCGAGGCGGGCTCTGTGGGGGCGGGCTTCTGGGCCCCGGGCTCGGAAGGGGGC
>NZ_RAWQ01000334.1:0-6496 GCF_003668965.1 Corallococcus sp. AB030 | reverse complement strand
GTCGCAGGGCGGGGGCTATCCCGACCGGCTCGCCTCCCGCCTCCGCAAGGACGGCCTGCCCGTGGGCCATACCAACCTGGGGCAGAGCGGCGCGCGCGTGCGCGACATCGTCAACAACGCCCTCAAGCGCGTCATCGCGTTGCAGCCCACGCTCATCACCCTGGGCGTGGGCACCAACGACATCTGGCGCGGCACCGAGGTGGCGGAGTTCCAGGACGACCTGGACCGCATCGCCCGGCGGCTGAAGCAGACCGGCGCGTCCATGGTGGTGGTGAACCTGGCGGACATGGCGCTCGCGCCGGTGGCGAAGATGGTGCCCAGCGCGCTGTATGAAGGGCGCATCGAGCCGTTCAACCAGGCCATCGCCTCCGTGGCCCGCGCGCACGGGCTGCACCTGGTGGACCTGTTCACCGCCAGCCGGGAGATGATCCCCCGGCGCCCGGACTTCTTCTGCTCGGATGGCTTCCACCCGTCCGCGGTGGGCTACGAGGAGTGGGCGGACCTGATGCTCCCCGTGGTCCGCACGCTCGTGCAGCGGTAGCGCCGGGCAGGGCGCCCTGGCGCCCCGCGCTCAGGCCTTCGCGATGCCGGAGGGCGCGGGCGGCGTGGAGGGCGCGTCCGAGGGCGGCGCGCTGATGCTGCGCTCGCGTCCGGGGTGGACCTCCATGCCGGCCTCGAACGCCGTCACCCGGTTGCGGCCCGTCCGCTTGCTGCAATAGAGCGCCGAGTCCGCGCAATCCACCAGCATGTCCTGCGCCGACGCGTCCGTGGGGAAGTGCGAGACGCCGATGGACACCGTGACGTGGCCTCCGGGCAGCCCCGGACGGCTGAGCGTGACGGAGTCCGCCACCGCGCGGCGCAGCGTCTCCGCCACCTCCACCGCCGTGGCCTTGGACACCTGTGGCAGCAGCAGCACGAACTCCTCGCCGCCGTAGCGCCCCAGCGTGTCCACCTTGCGCGCGCGGGTCCGGAGCACGTCGGAGACCCGGCGCAGCGTCTCGTCTCCGGCGCGGTGGCCGGCCAGGTCGTTGAGCCGCTTGAAGTGGTCCACGTCCACCATCAGCAGCGCCAGCGGCACGCCGAAGCGCTGGGCTCGCGCGAGCTCCAGGTCCAGCCGCTGGAAGAGGTGGCGGCGGTTGGGCACGCCCGTGAGCGCGTCCGTCAGCGTGAGCTTCACCGTCTCCGCGTGCAGGCGCGCGTTCGTCACCGCCGTCGCGGCCTGATCCGCCACCGCGGTGAAGAGCTCGATCTCCTCCGCGGAGATGCTCGCCGTCTCCGGGCGCTGGAAGTTGATGACGCCCAGGAGCGTGTCCGCGTGCACCATGGGCACCGCCAGCAGCGAACCGTGCTCCGAGCCGCCGCGCAGCCCGCGCCGCGCGAAGATGCTGGTGCTGTCCGTGAGGTCCGGCAGGTACACGGCCTTGCGCGTCTGGGCGGCCCGGCCGCACGCGCCCTCGCCCATGGCGAAGGTGTGGCCCTCCAGGCCCCGGCCCTGCGGCCACGCGTGCTTCACCTCCAGCATGCCCTCCTCGTTGAGGAGCATGATGGAGAAGTCCGGGATGTGCAGCCGCTCCACCACCAGGCGGGTGATGCGCGACAGGAGCTCGTCCAGCTCCAGCGTGGTGTTGAGCGAGCGGGCCACGTCGAACAGCAGCGACAGCTCCGTCAGGCGCTCCTCCAGTTCGTCCTTCAGCGCCAGCTTCTCCTTCACCAGCTGCAGGTCTCGGTGCGTGTCGATCTCCTCCACCTTCATGGAGGTGAGCCGCGCGAGCATCTGGTTGAAGGCCGCGCCCAGCCGGGAAATCTCGTCCGTGCTCCGGGCCTCCGCGCGCACCAGCAGGTCGCCGTCGGCCGCGCGGCCCATGGCCTCGCTCAGCCGCTTGAGCGGCGCGGTGAGCACGAAGCGCAGGGACAGCCACGTGACGAGCCCCAGGATGCCCACGAAGAGCACCATCGCACCGAGCGCGTCCTGGAACACCGTCTGGAGCTGGCGGGTCAGCGCGGGCTCGCCCATGCGCACCTGCAGGACGCCCATGCGCTGCGCGGCTTCGCCGGTGTGACAGCCGGAGCACTCCGGACCGCCCAGGGGCCGCACCACCTCCGTGCCGTGGTCGCTGGAGCGCGCTGTCTCCGGCCCCGTCGCGGACAGCCGCGCGGCCTCCGGGTGCGGATGGCCCTGCTCGGCAGGCCGCCTGCTCCACCGGATGCGCCCGTCCGGCGTCAGGACCCGCAGGTCCTCCACGGAGCGGAACAGCCGCGTGTCCGACGACAGCACGTCCGCGACCGCGCCATGCGGTGCCGCGCCCGGCGCCTGCGGCAGCGTGAAGGTGGAGGCCACGGCCTCCGCCAACGCGAGCGCCTCCAGGTGCGTGCCTTCACGCACCGCCTGCCGGGCTTCGCGCGAGAAGTGCCCCACGCCCAGGAGCGCCACCACCAACCCGGGCAGCGCGATGCTCCACAAGAGCTTCCTGCCAATCGTCTCGGAACCGAGGGCCATGTGCGGGGCGCAGTGTGCTTCGTGCATTCGCGTTCTGTCCGCGAGTGACGGAGTGTTCAAAATTGTCAGGGGCATGACACGCCCTGTCAAACGTACTGGTGTCGAAATATTGAAATGGGGGTGTTGTTCCTCGGCATGTTCCTGTTTTCACGGGCTGTACCCGTGGCACGGTGGCGGTAGTCCCGAAGACCGCGTCCGGAAAGAGGAGTTCCGCCCATGACCCCGACCGTGTTCCTCACCTCCGCGCTGCTGCCGGTGCCCCACGGCTTCGCCACGCGCGCGGGTGGGGTGTCCGAGGGGCCCTACGCGTCCCTCAACCTGGGCTTCTCCGTGGGCGACGAGCGTCCCCACGTGGAGGAGAACCACCGCCGGCTGGCCCAGGCCGCGGGCGCGCGTCTGGGCTCGCTCTGCCGGGTGTCGCAGGTGCACGGCGACACGGTGCTGGAGGCTCGCGGCGAAGCCGACGACGTGCTGCGCCCGACGCTGGGTGAGGCGGACGCGCTGTGGACGGAAGGGGAGGGCAGCTGGGTGGCGGTGGGCACCGCGGACTGCGTGCCGGTGCTGATCGTGGATCCGCGAGCCCGGCGCGTGGCGGCGGTGCACTCAGGATGGAAGGGCACGGACCTGGAGATCAGCGCCCGCACGGTGGAGGCGCTGGTGGCGAGGGGCAGCCGGCCGGAGGACCTGCTCGCGGCGGTGGGCCCCTGCATCCAGGCGTGCTGCTACGAGGTCTCCCCGGAGCTGGGCGACCGCTTCCGCGCACGCTTTGGTCCGGACGTCGTCCGCGCGGGAGCCAGGCCGCACCTGGATCTTCCACTCGCGGTGAAGTCGTCCCTCACAAAGGCGGGCCTGAAGCCGGAGCAGGTGGACGTGCTACAGGCCTGTACGGCGTGTGATCCAGAGCGGTTCTTCTCCCACCGCCGGGACGCGGGGCGCACAGGGCGGCACCTCAACTTCGTGCTGCACCGCTTCTAGCGGAGGCCCGCCGGGGTCGTTTTCTTGACGGTCTCCGACCGGCCTTCCTATCCTCGACCTGGAATTCCCTCCGTCCAGGCTCGTGCCGGTGCGTCCCTTCCTCTTCCGCCTGTTTGCCGCCGTCGCGCTGTCCGCGCCGACCGCCTGTGCCACCACCGCTGCTTCGCAGACGGAAGTGGGCCGGCTGGAGGCTGAGGTGCGCACGCTGCGCGCGGCCCAGTCGTCGCTGATCGAGCGCCTGGAGCGGCTGGAGAACCGCGACGCCGTCTCGCGCGCCCGCGCCGCTGCCCCGGCCCCCGCCGCGTCGTCCCCGAAGGCCACCGCGAGCGCGAAGCCGGAGGCCGCCTCGCCGGAAGTGGGCGAGCCGCTGGGGCTGGCGCCGGCGGAGCTGACGGTGGTCCGGCTCAAGCCGAAGAAGGAACCCGCGCCGCGCATCAACACGGCGGTGGCGGTGATGGAGCCGGACACCGACCAGATGGAGATGTTCATCTCTCCGGTGGAGGGCTCGTCGGGGACGGGCTCGGTCAGCCTGGGAGGCTCGATGGCCTCCACCACGGCCACCCGCATGGAGCCGCCGGAGAAGGATCCGGACATCCTCGACGCCGAGTACGAGCGCGCGGTGGCCATGCTGCGCACCGGCAACGTGGAAGGCGGCGTGGAGACGCTCACGCGCTTCGCGGCGGAGAACCCGCGCCACCCTCGCGCCGACAACGCCCTGTACTTCAGCGGCCTGGGCCAGATGGGGCTCAAGGACGCGACCGGCGCGGCCAAGACGTTCGAGAAACTCATCAAGAACTACCCCGCCGGGGATGCCGTCCAGGACGGCATGCTCCGGCTCGCGGAGTGCCGGGTGCGGCTGAACCAGGCCGTGGATGCCCGAGCCCTCTATACCCGCGTCGTCACCCAGTTCCCGGGGACGGCCGCCGCCACGCAGGCGGAGCAGCGGCTCGCCGCGCTCTCGCCGTAAGCCCTTTTTGTGAAAGGAAGTCGTCCGATGCGCTCCCGGATCCTCGCCTCCCTGCTCGTGCCCCTCACCGTCGCGCCGGCATGGACGGCTTTCGCCCAGGACGCGCAGGAGGATGAATCCCAGTCGTCCTCCGAGACGGAAGGGCAGGACATCTCCGACGACGTGGAGCAGCGCCCCACCTCCGTCACGCTCCCGCCCGGCGCCGCGCAGGGCCGTGAGAGCGCGCCCGGTCAGGTGCACACGGTGGAGACGGGCGACACGCTGTGGGACCTGTCCCAGCGCTACCTGGGCAGCCCCTGGTACTGGCCCAAGGTCTGGTCCTACAACCCGCAGATCGCCAACCCGCACTGGATCTACCCGGGCAACAACGTGAAGTTCTTCCCCGGCGGCGAGGAGGTGCCCTCGCGCGTGGAGGCCGGTGACCTGCCCTCCGACGACGTGGCTGCGCCCACGGACGTGAGCGGCGGCCGACTGGTGTCGGTGGTCGGGAAGATCGGCTTCGACCCGTCCGCCTCCAGCCCGGTGACGACCAAGGGCTTCGTGACGACGCGCGAGCTGGACGAGGCGGGCCGCATCGAGGGCTCGACCTCCGAGGCGCTGATGCTCTCCGCCCCGGAGAAGGTCTACCTGCGCTTCAAGAAGCGCGGGTCCGCCAAGATTGGCGACCGCTACGTCATCTTCCACACCGTGGAAGAGGTGAAGCACCCGGTGTCCAACGCGCGCACGGGCTACCTCACGGAGCTCCTGGGCACGGTGCAGGTCGTCTCCATCAACAACGACGTGGTCACCGCGCGCATCATGGAGACGTGGGACCCCATCGCGCGTGGCGACCTGGTGGGCCCCTCCAGCGAGAAGCTGTCGGAGCGCATCGCCCCCAAGCCCAACAGCAAGGAGATCCCCGGCTTCGTGCTCACGCCGATGACGCCGGGCCAGACGCTGCTGGGCGAGCACAACTTCATCGTCGTGGACCGCGGCACCGCGGACGGCGTCCAGGTGGGCAACACGTTCACCATCGAGCGCCGCGGCGACCCCAGCAAGGACGTGCTCGGCCGCAGCGACTACAAGATGGGCGACGCGGGCAAGGAGCAGAAGGCCTACCCCTGGGAGGCCGTGGCCCAGTGCATGGTCACCGAAGTGCGTGAGCGCACCTCCAACTGCCTGATGACCCGGTCCATGGTGGAGATCTCCGCCGGCGACCGCGCCACCATGCGCAAGGACGGAACGCCCACCGCCAGCCGCTGACCCAAGGCGGCGATCGGCAGGAATGCTGCATTCCGACCCGCCCGGGAAGGGCGGGTCGCTTGACCCTCGAAGAACCGGTGTTATGTGTCACGCCCCTCCCGGGACCACCTCTATATAGGTGGGAAACAGGCGGGGACGGCATGGCGGACACAAACACGGATACGCACCTACACTGGGACGAGCAGCGCGCCACCCTGGCGCTCTGGGCCATTGCTGGCCTGGGGCCCCGGACGTTGGACGCCGTGCGCGCGTTCGCCGGTGGGGCGCTGTCCCGGCTCGCGTCCACGCCCGTGCGGGACTGGGTGGCGGACGTGCCGGTGCCCGCGACCGTCCGCCAGCGGCTGGCCGCCGTCGCATCGCTGGACGCCCTGGCGTCCCGGACGGAAGAGGCCTGTGCCCGGACGGGGCTCCAGGTGGCCTTCGCGGGCTCGCCAGCCTATCCCGCCCGGATGGTGGGGCTGGAGGACGCGCCCCCGCTGCTGTTCTTCCTGGGCAACCCGGGGCCGCCACGCCGCAGGCTGGCGATGGTGGGCAGCCGCCATCCGGATCAGGGCTTCCTGCCGTTCGCGCGCTCCTTCGCCCGGAAGGTGGCGGAGTCAGGGGTGGGGGTGGTGTCGGGCGCGGCGGAGGGCGTGGACCGGGCCTGCCACTGGGGCGCGCTGGACGTGGGCGCGGAGACGTGGGCCTTCCTGGGCTCCGCGCTGGACGCGCTGGACCCCGCCCAGGCCCGGATGCTGCCCCACTTCCTCGAGCGGGGAGGGGTGTACTTCAGCGAGCTGCCGCCGGGAGTCCGGGCGAGCACGACGACCTTCCCC
>NZ_RAWQ01000333.1:0-6609 GCF_003668965.1 Corallococcus sp. AB030 | reverse complement strand
GAGGATGCGCGGCTTGCGCCCCCCGGCGGACTCCCCAAGGCCCCGATGGCCGCCGGGGGGCGCAAGCCGCGCATCCTCATCGTGGACGACAGTGAGATGACCGCGCGGATCATCGAAGCGGACCTGGTGTCCAAGGGCTTCGAGGTCCACGTCGCGGACACCGCTGACAAGGCCACGAAGATCATCCTGAAGAAGCAGACGCGCCCGGACCTGGTGCTGCTGGACGTGCGCATGCCCAACGTGAACGGCGAACAGTTCTGCCGCTTCATCAAGAGCAACAGCCTCTTCAAGGGCATCAAGGTGCTGCTGTGCTCCGGCGAGAACGTCGAGGAGCTCCAGCGCATCTGCCGCGAGGCCGGCGCCGACGGCTACATCCCCAAGGACGCCGTGATGGGCAACCTCGTCGCCAAGGAGCTGATGCCCCCTGGCGCCGAGTAGTCGCCGCGCGCTTCAGGGCTTCGCCGCCGCCTCGGGCGTCACGGACGCGTCGGGCGTCGCCGCGGTCTCCTGGGCCGGGCAGCTCGTCTTGGCGGCCCGCTCCTGCAACTGCTCCTGCACTTCCGCGGACTTCGCCTCGGAGGGCTTCGCGTTCTCCACGAAGCGCTGGTACGCGGCCAGCGCCTCGCAGGACTTGCCCAGCGCGTCGTAGGACTTCACCAGCGCGTTGAGGATGGGGCGCTGGCCGGGCTGAAGATCAAAGGCCTTCTGCAGCTCCGCCGCGGTCTCCTCGGTCCGCCCCAGCGCCTCCAGCGAGAGGCCGCGCCACACGCGATAGCTCGCGTTGTCCGGCTGCGCCGTCACCAGCGCGGTGGCGGCCTTCAGCGCCAGCTCCTTCTCCCCGGCGCGCGCGTTCGCCGTGTACGCCAGCTGGAGCAGGACGATGTTGGGGCCGCACTTCTCACCGAACGTGTCCGTCACGCGGGTGAGGCCCTTCATGTCTCCGGTGTCCAGCAGCAGCTGCGCCAGCTGCTGCGCCTTCGCCTTGTCGCACGGCGTCTCCGTCAGCTCCTCGCGCAGCTTGCGCACGAGCGGCTTCTTCAGGCCGTGGTCGAACTCCGGCTCCTCGGGCGCCTTGCTGCACGCACCGAGGACGGCGCCGGAGGAGAGACAGAAGACGGCGAGGCGGAACGCGGAACGGAAGGAGGAAGCGGACATGCCGCCCTGCGTAGCCCTTCCCTCCCGGACGGTCAAACCTCCGGTGAGCCCGCGGCGTTCTCCCGCTCGTCCAGGCCTCGCGCGAAGTTGCCGATGATGAGCCCCGGCCGCGCCGCCTTCAGCCGCTGGAGCAACGTGCGGATGCCCACCGGCTCGCCGCCCGCGCCCACGCCGCGCGCGACCTCCAGGTACTGGAGCGGATCAATGCACAGCGAGCGCGTCTGCACCTGATCCACGCGGTACTTGCGCACCAGGTCCTCCAGCGCCCGCACCTCGCCCTCGCGGTCGGTGACGCCGGGGAACAGGAGCAGGTTGAGCGCCAGGTACGCGCCCCGCTCGCGCGCCAGCGCGATGGACGCCTCCACGTCCTCCCAGCCGTACTTCACCGGCTTGTAGTAGGCCTCGTAGAGCCCCTTGGACGCGGAGTTGAGCGACACGCGCACGGCGTCCAGCCCCGCGTCCAGCAGGGCCTTGAGCCCGTGCGTGAGGCTGGCGTTGGTGTTGATGTTGATGGAGCCCTTGTCCGTCTTCGCGCGCATCAGGCGGATGGACTCCGCGATGAACTTCCAGCGCGTGAGCGGCTCGCCCTCGCAGCCCTGGCCGAAGCTCACCATGGTGCGGCCCGGCGCGTGCTCCAGGTGGTACAGGCCAATGGCCGCCATCTCCTCCGCGGAGGGGCCGTCATCCATGCGCTCGTGCGAGGCCGGCGGGCCGTCCGCGGGCTGATCCGAGATGCAGCCCACGCAGCGCGCGTTGCACATCACCGACGCGGGGATGGCGCCCTCGTCGCGCGCATAGAAGATGTTCTGCGACGTGAAGCACCGGTACAGCAGCGCGCACGTCTTCAGCTGCTTGAGCACGCGGCTGTCCGGGAAGCGCCCCATGTGCGCCGTGACCAGGCCCTTCAGCTCCGGCGTGGAGTACGCCTCCGGCTCCCAGTGCGAGCGCCGGTCGGTGTGGATGGCCCACGCGAGCGGCCCCTTCTCCCCCCACGCCGCCGCCGTGTACGCCCACTGCGGCAGGATGGGTCCGCTGCCCTTCACCTCCCCGGGCAGGAACGTGCGCGTGTAGCCCGGCGGCAGCAGCGCGCCCACGGCATTGGGCACGAAGGTCTTTCCGCCCATCTTCATCTCGCGCACCAGCTCCAGCTCACCGGAGTCCGGGTTGAGTCCCACGGGCAGCCGACCAGGCAGGTGCACCAGGCGCCCGGTCGCTGGCAGGGCGATGGGCTTGTCCTGCGGGGGCACCAGCTCCTCGCCGCTGCGCAGGGTGGCGATGAGGTAGGGATGCTCCATGACCCGGCCCTTGGGGTCGGCGAAGAGCAGTTTCGGCGCGTGCGTCATGCGCTGTTAACTAACACGGGTGGGCCGCCCTGCGTCCAACGCCTCGCGTCATATGGGTGGATGAATGAGGCCCATCACGCGTGGCCCCTTCCCTCGCCCGTGCGCGCCTTGAAAGCGCTCATGCCCTGGTCTATGGGTCCGCCACGTTTTCCAGGCAGTCCCCCATTCGTCGGAGGCAGTCGTGATCGTCGGAGTCCCCAAGGAGATCAAAACCCGCGAGTACCGTGTTGGCATGGTGCCTGCGGGCGTGCGCGCGCTCACCATCGCGGGGCACACGGTGCTGGTCGAGACGAACGCTGGCGTCGGCTCCGGCATCCCGGATTCGGAGTACCAGCGCGTCGGCGCGCAGATCATCACCACCGCGGATGAGGTGTGGAAGCGCGCGGAGATGATCGTGAAGGTGAAGGAGCCCATCGCGCCGGAGTACGAGCGCATGCAGCCCGGGCAGATCGTCTACACGTACTTCCACCTGGCCGGCGTGGATCCGGAGCTCACCAAGACCCTCATCAAGAAGAAGGTCACGGCGGTCGCCTACGAGACGCTCCAGCTGGACGACGGCAGCCTCCCGCTGCTCAAGCCCATGTCCGAGGTGGCCGGCAAGATGGCCATCCAGGTGGGCGCCGCGTGCCTGGAGAAGGCCCACGGTGGCAAGGGCATCCTGCTGGGCGGCGTGCCCGGCGTGCGTCGCGGTCGCGTGGCCGTCATCGGCGGTGGCGTGGTGGGCCTGTGCGCCGCCAAGGTCGCCGTCGGCATGGGCGCGGAAGTGACCATCCTGGACGTGAACCTGGAGCGCCTCACCTACCTGGACGACGTGTTCCTCGGCCACGCGCAGACGCTGGCATCCGACACGGAGTCCATCGCGCGCACCGTGCGCGAGTCGGACCTCGTCGTCGGCGCGGTGCTCATCCCCGGCGGCAAGGCCCCGAAGCTGGTGTCGCGTGAGCTGATTGGCGAGATGGAGCCCGGCTCCGTCGTCGTCGACGTGGCGGTGGACCAGGGCGGCTGCATCGAGACCTGCAAGCCCACCACGCACGACAACCCCACCTTCACCGTGAGCGACGTCGTCCACTACTGCGTGGCGAACATGCCCGGCGCGGTGCCCCAGACGTCCACCTTCGCGCTCACCAACACCACCCGCCCCTACTCGCGGAAGATCGCGGACCTGGGCCTGGTGGAGGCCATCAAGTCCGACCGCGCCCTCCAGCGCGCCATCAACACCTACAACGGCCACATCACCTACGAGGCCGTCGCCAAGGACATGGGGTACGACTACGTCCCCCTGATGGACGCACTCGGCGGCAAGAAGTGATGTAGCGGTTGCCTGCTCCACAGCCGGCCAGCCCTGTGCTGGCCGGTTGCCTGGAGGGGACGGTTGGACGGGTGTCCCGTCAAGTTCCCACCCTGTGGAATAAATGATCCCGCCGGACGTCTCCGCACTCCAGAAGCGGGCATGCGGGCGGCGCGGCAGGGGAAAGCGTTGTTGACCCGTCTGTTCCGGTGCATAGATTGACCGTTAGGCAGGCGACGCATTCCCCAATCATTTCGGGCCCCTGGAAGGCGGGAGCATGATGCTGGACTTCAGGCAACCCAACCGGACGAAGCAGGAATTCGAAGAGCTGGCGCTGGCACACCTGGACCCGCTGTATTCAGCGGCGCTCCGGTTGACCAAGAACGAGCGTGACGCCGAGGACCTGGTGCAGGACACCTGCATGCGGGCCTACCGCTTCTTCGACAAGTTCGAGCGCGGGACCAACATCAAGGCCTGGCTCTTCAAGATCCTCACGAACACCTTCATCAACCGCTACCGCCGCAAGGTGAAGGAGCGCACGGTGGTGGAGGGCGTGGAGCGCGAGGCGGTGCATGAGCGCTTCGTGAGCCGGGACGCGACGGACTTCGCGGCCAACCCGGAGCAGTACTTCTTCGACCGGCTCTTGTCGGACGACGTGCTGCGCGCCATCGACTCGCTGCCCATCGACTTCCGGCTGGTGGTCATCCTCGCGGACCTCCAGGAGTTCTCCTACAAGGAGATCGCGGAGATCCTGGAGTGCCCCGTGGGCACGGTGATGAGCCGCCTCTTCCGTGGCCGCAAGCTGCTGCAGAAGACGCTGCGCGAGTACGCGGAAGGCCAGGGCGTATTCCGGCACGACGGGGAGCCGGTTCAGGCGGCCCCGGCGGATCTGGAAGAGTTCAGGCGCCGGAAGAAGGCAGGCTAGAAAGAGGTTGGAGGGGCGTTGCTTCCCTCCGCCCACCTCATCGAGCGCCCATGACCTGCCAGGAACTCGAGCGGTTGCTGTATCCGTACCTCGACGGCGAATTCCAGCCCGAGGAACGCCACGACGTGGAGTCGCATCTCGAAGGCTGCTCCGCGTGTGTCGCGCGGGTGGACGAGGAGATGCAGCTTCGTCAGACGCTTCGCCGCGCGGCGAAGCACTCCATCTCTACGCAGGGCACGCGCGCGCCGGCCTCACTGCGCGCGGGCATCCAGTCCGGCCTGCACCGCGAGCACCGCCGCGCGCAGGTGGGCCAGTGGCTGCGCGCCGGGGCCATGGCCCTGGTGGTCGTGACGGTGAGCGGCGGCTGGATGATGTACCAGTCCGGCAAGGCGCAGAAGGCCACCATCCTGGAGGCCGTGCAGCGCCACACGCGCCAGCGGCCCCTGGAGTTCGTCGCGGGCACGCCGGAGCAGATCGAAGCGTGGTTCAACGACAAGGTGGAGCACCGCATCACCCTGCCCCGCCTGCAGCAGGCGCGGCCCGTGGGCGCGCGCTTCTCCACGCTCAACGGCCAGGAAGTCGTCTACGTCAGCTACGAGACGCAGCCCCGCCTCACCAACGAGCCCAAGCGCAACATCGGCGTGTTCGTGTATCCGGCCACGGGTCAGCGGGTGATCAAGGACGAGGGCCCCACGGTGGAGAACGTCGCCGTGGACTCGAGCCAGGCGTACAACGTGGTGACGTGGCGTGATCAGGACGTCACCTACGAGCTGGTGACGGATCTGGACGACGCCGCCATCCTGCAGATGCTGCGGGATCAGGAGCACCGCTCGAACGGGCTCGTGCGCCCCGCGCAGGTGAAGCCCGCGGTGAGCGTGCAGCCTGTCTCGCTACAGCCCTGAAGCCCTCGGAAACCGGGGGCTCGGGTGGTCGGCTGCTCAACTGAATACCGGGCGTTGCGCCCGGTGTGAAGATTGACGGTCCCATGCATGGCCGATAGCCTCGACGGCGTCTTTACTCTCGCGCGCCGCCGCTGCTGTCTCACGCGGTGACACACCGCGCGCCGCACCCCCAGGATGGCCGTCCCTTCATGTCCAAGCGAATCCTGATCGTCGAAAGCGACGCCACCCTCGCCACCACCCTGCAGCAGGCCATGGAGTCGCGAGGCTTCTCCGCGCAGACGACGGGCGACGGCAAGGGCAGCGTGGAGCTGATCCGCCGTGAGCGTCCGGACCTCGTGGTGCTGGCGGTGGACCTGTCCGCGGGACAGAACGGCTACCTCATCTGCGGCAAGCTGAAGAAGGACGACGAGCTGAAGACGGTGCCCATCGTCATCATCGGCAGCCCGGACGGCTTCGCGGCGCACAGCAAGCTGAAGGCGCGCGCGGACGAGTACGTGGCGAAGCCGGTGGACACGGACGTCCTCATCGACCGCGTGGGCGGCGTCATCGGCTTCCCGGAGCCGCCCGCGAGTGACGAGGTGGTGGACGAGAGCCTCACGCTGGACTCGCTGGGCGAGGAGCCCGCGACGGACTTCGGCTCGGAGGAGATCGCCGTCGACACGGGCGAGGAGCCCGCGGTGGCCGGGGAAGACCTGGACATGCTCGACGACGCCTTCAGCGACATGTCCGAGCCCGTGACGGGCACGGAAGAGGAGCCCGTCGTCGCGCCGCCGGAGGAGATGGAGTCCCCGTCCGGCCTGGAGGAGATCTCCGCGCTCGACTCGCTGGGCCCGGACAACGACGACTCGCTGGACATGCTGGGCAGCCTGGACGAACCGGAGGAGAAGACCGTCGTCGGCTTCATGCCGCCGGTGGATCCGGAGCCCATCGCCGCCCCCACCCCGCCGCCCGCGCGCGCCGCGCCCACGCCGCTGCGCGCGGGCGGCGGGGTGGGGG
>NZ_RAWQ01000332.1:0-6653 GCF_003668965.1 Corallococcus sp. AB030 | reverse complement strand
GGGCAGGGGCGGCCTCGGGGCGGCGGAGAAGCCCAGGCGGCGCAGCATGACCTGCCGGATGGAGGGGATGCGGAAGCGGAAGATGAAGGCGTCCGCGAAGTAGTGCGCGAGCACGCAAGCGAAGCCCAGCGAGGTCAGCGCGCGCAGCAGGGGATTCGCTTGCGCGCCGCCGCCGATGCCCAGCGAGCCGCGCATGGGGCCATCCAGCAGGAAGCCATGCACCACGCCCAGCGCGAACAGCGGGAGCATGGACACGACCATGACGGGCCAGATGAGCTTCTGGCTCAGGCGGGGGGCATCGCCCTCGCGAGGCTCCAGCATGCGGGCGCTGAGGAAGTAGTACTCCAGGCCGTGCATGCCCGGGAGCATCACGTAGCCCCAGGACGGCGCCACGAGCGCCAGGCCGGTCGCGGTCGCCATGCCCAGCAGGTACAGCACCTTGGGGCCGCTGGCGGTGCGGGAGCGGAGCACGGCGCGGAAGAGCAGGAGGAAGTAGCCCAGCCAGATGGCGATGAGCACGGGCAGCGTCTGCCACGGAAGGACGACGCCCTGGCCCACGTCGAGGTAGGCGGGGGCGTTCGGGGCGGCGGACTCGGCGACGAAGAAGATGCGGACGAGGAGGACGGAGAGGAGCAGCGGGACGTAGAGCTGCTGGAGCTTGCGCTCGAGCGGGGAGGGCGCGGGGAGGCCCGCCTGTCCGCCGCGCAGGCCATGCAGGGACCACAGGCCCCGGTGCTGGGACAGGGTGTGGTGCATGCCGAAGACGTTGAAGATGACGGCCACGGCGAAGGTGTGGATGGAGCGGTCGGCGTAGAAGGTGAAGAACAGCGCCGCGCCCACGCCGAGCATGGCCAGCGCGCCGGCGAGGAGGGTGCGCGGCTGGTTGGGCGCGGCGGTGAGCACGTCGCGGTGCACGCCGAAGAGCAGGAACGTGAGGATGACGTGCGTGGCGTTGCCCAGGAGGTTCTGGGCGGTCCAGCCCAGGAGCCGGTGGGCGTTGTCCGCGGCGGCAGGGGCGAGGAACGCGCTGGCGACGGCGGCCACCCCGGTCAGCGCCAGGGGGATGCCCAGGATGGCGAGGTCGGCCCGGGGGGAGAACAGCCACAGGCGGCGAAAGCGCAGGGTACCGGGCGCGGCCGGCGTGTCCTGCTCCGTGGCGGTGGCGACTCCAGGGCTCAGCGGTGTCATGGCGGCCGGGAGTATACCGGGTCTCCAGGGGGCCAGAACCCGCGCCACCCTGCCTGCCAGGCGGGAGTACGACACGAGCCTGTGACGCTGCCTCCGTGAAATGCGGAACGGGGGAGCGGTCGTGGCAAACCCAGGGCGGAAAGTACACACGCTGCCGATAGGACTTGCAGTGGCGCAAGTGTTGATTTTCGCGGTCACTGAAATGCAAGACTATGTCTTGTGGTGAGTTCCCGACAAAAGATAGGGTATGGATATTCCCGGGCATCGCTGACCGGGAGGGGACTCTTCCAAAAGTGAGGGGCGATTGTCTTTCCGGTCATGGGTGTGGGGAGCGCTGGCGGGAGGAGTCCTGCTGTTGGCGTGCAATGAGTCGAGACCTCCAGTTGGCGCCACGGAGGAGGTAGCGGCACCTTCAGGGGTGGAACGGAGACCAGGTGGCCCGGCTGGACACGTGCCTCCTGGGCGCGACGACGCCTCGGACGGAGACGTACGCTTATGATCGCACGCTGCGTTTGGTGGGAGCGGGACGGCCGACGGGCAACTTCGCGGCGACAGGTGGCTCGTTCGAATCACGGACGTATCAATACGATGGTCGCGGCAACCGGACCCAGTTGGAGGAGGACGGATTCATCTACGACCTGACCGCTGGGACAGCCCCGGCGGTGGACCAGCTGACGGGGTGGGGTTCATCGGCCAGTGGCAGCTTGCTGAAATACACCCTGTCGCATGACGAAGACGGCCGAGTGACGCAGAAGCGGTGGGCGGCGACCATGTCAGGTGGACCTGTCTACACGCTGGGGTTCGAGTATGGACAGACAGTAGGCGTGGCCACGGAGACCGTGTTCCGTGCCGTCAATGTCAACGGCGCGTACTACAACTACTTCTATGATGCGCTGGGCCGCCGGCGGCTGAAGTCGAACCCGTATGGAACGACGGACGAGTACTTCCACTCGGTGTCGAACCGGATGCTGACGGACCGGGGCAACAATGGTTTGGCCACTCCGATTGGCCACTTCACCCTGGATGACTATGTGTGGTTGGCGGGGCGTCCGGTTGCGCTCGTGCGTGGGAAGTTCAGCGCGGCGTGGGCGCGGCAGCCAGACGGCACTGGGGATTGTTCTCGTGATGGCGAGTCAGTGGCGTGTGGCGTGTATTTCCCGGTGACGGACCACATTGGAAAGCCGGTGATCATGTTGGACGCTTCGCGACGGGTGACAGGGGCCGCAGACACGGACCCCTTCGGGCACGTGAACCGGGTGACGCACCACGCGGAGACCGCGCACCCTTACGCGCACAGCACGTCCGCAACGCTGGCGATGTTCTCCCAGCCCAAGGAGAGCACCTCAGTTCAAGTACGGATGCGCGCGCGCTACCATGTTGTGGACACGGAGCCGGGGGCGGATTTCGTGCGCTTGGTGGATCTGGATACGAGCAGTGTCCTCGACAGCCAGTCGGGAGAGCGCCGGGGGCAAGTGACAACGGCATGGGTGGTGCCGTCCAATGGCAACCTGACCGTGGGATTCAGTTCGAACGCCAGTGGCTTGACCAGCTATCAGGGCGTCGCGGTCGAGGGGTACGAGTACCAGCGGTACCAGGCCGGGGCTCAGGCCCTCTGGATTCCGCTTGGCTTCCCCGGCCAGTACCATGACGCGGAGACCGATCTCTTCGAGAATTGGAACCGGTTTTATGATCCGGCATCGGGGCGGTATCTTCAGCCAGAGCTTCTTCAGCAGAATCCAAAGTGGATTTAAAGGCAGGTGCTGCGTGGTGTTCCTGCGCTGGCCTGCCTCTATGCTGGGAACAATCCGATTTCATGGTTTGATTCAACGGGCCTGGATGTTCAGAACAACTCAAACGATGGTGTTTGGATTTCAGGGGAACACGGCGAGCAATACTACTTGGCGCCTGGTGATACTTTCTATGGCAACCAGGATGGTGTTTATTCGGGGCACAAGGGAGTGTATAAAGCAAACAATGGTGTTAACATTGTTATTAATCCCGATGGATCGATTAATACATTTGATGGGCCTGATTTGTCGCGCTTTGTGCAGGGATTTGGCGAGAATAGCGTGGGACCGCACCTGTTGCCCTTCGGCCTCAGGGAGCGTACGGGCGGTCCCAAAGACGACGATTTCTCTGTCCGAAATAAGTGGGCGGACAATCCCAATGTCAACAGTCCGAGTGGATCGATGTGTGGGGGTGGGAAATAGCGGTTTGGTTTGAATGTGTTCCAGGGGGATGTTGAGTCTTCCCCCTGGGGCCGACCGGCATATGAACCGCTGCTCCTAGAATGAACTGGCCCCCATTCGCCATGCAGCACAAGTTCGCCTGGGCTAGGAACCGGATCGTCTTCCGCCAATGAACCACGTCGCTGAAATGGAAACATCCACCCGCTGGCTTCGCCGGTTGGGGATTATTGGTCTGCTGTGCTGGTTCGTGCCGTCGGTAAGCGTTTTGCTCGTGTTGAGCGTCTTGGGGTTTTGCGAATTCCTGTTGTCTGATTCGCATCCCTTTCCCGGTGATCCACCTGCCGCAGACATGCTCACAGAGATTGCGCTCAGTGGATGGTTGTTCATCCTTGTTGGATACGTTCCCTTCTTCGTTGCTCGGAAAGAATCCGATAGAATTCTTCGGCTCTGGCGAAGGGTGATCCCCCCGTTGATCCTGCTATCATTCCTCGCGATGTCGTCGGCCCTTGCTCAGGTTGGCCGAAGACATTGGGGCGAATGGGGTCTGCTCAAGGCCATGCTTCAGGACAACGAAGCCCGGGTTCGTAGATTCTCAAGCCGTGCCGATGGTGCCTTGTCGGAGGAGGAGTTCGCGCAAGCGAAAGCGTGGTTGCTGACGCAGCCTGCCACCTTCCACTTTGATGCGGAATCTGAACCCGTCAGGATTCATATGAGGAGAACCGTCCCTCCCTACCTCGGCGTCGATTTCGGCCAGGGGCAGAATGCGGTCTTCGATCCGGTGACGATGATCTGCATCTATTCGGATTGAGAGGTGTCGATGAGAAAAGATTGGACCTGGCCTACTGAGGGATTGGCCGGCGTTGTTTCGGGTCTGAAGGTGCTCGGCCCGGAGGTGTCGCAGGAGATATGCGACCAGTGGTGGCAGACCTTCCTGCCCGGATTCATAGCCAGGGATATTGGCCAGTCCATCTTCGTCTTCGCCAAAACGGTCCAGGTGAAGATGATGCTCAAAGCGGAGGTGCACTACTCCCGGCAGCAGCAGGGCGGTGTGTTCCACGTCGTATCGGAGCCCTTGCTCCCGGTCCTTCGCATCGAGGCCGCGTCACCACCACCCCTGAACATCCTGGAGGCAATGGTCTGGGCGTCTCCACGCCACGGATCCCCTGGGTGGTGCGCCATCTGCCCCGAGTCCATGGAGTGGTCCATGGTCGTGGAGCATGACGGCCCCTACTTCCTGAAGCCCGCGCCCTGCATGGATCCGCCCCTCGGGGACTCTCCGTAGGAGACGGGGTTCATCCTCCACCCACCCCGTGCTAAAACGGGAAGGTCCATGGAAGGCCGACTGCATCTGAAGAACTGCGCCGTGTTCTGTGCGGACGGTCGCGTCCGCCACGGCATGGCCGTCGTGGTCGAAGAGGGCATCATCCGCCGCGTCGCCCCCGACGTCGAGGTGCCCGTGCTCCCCGGTGACTGGGAGGTCGCCTGTCGCGGCCGCCTCGTCGCCCCCGGGCTCGTGGACTGTCACTCGCACATGGTCAACGGGCAGCTCCTGCCCCCCAATGGCGACTTCCTCCTGCGCCAGCCCCGCTCGCGTCTGGAGCGCATGCGCTCGGTGGCCATGTGGATGGAGTGGTCGGCGTAGAGGAAGAACAGCGTTGCTTCTGCAGCGAGAATGGCCAGCGCACCGAGGGGTTGGCCTGATGGACGCGCCAGAGGCACCCGTTCTGTTTCGCGCTTCGATGGGAAGGCCCCAGGCCTGGTGGGACCGGCTCTTCCTGGGGCTGGTGTCGACGGGCGCAGCGCTGTTCTACGCCGGCTTCGGGGTCCCCTGGTCTGGAAGCCAACTGGCGCCGGGACTCAGCGCGGAGAAGGTCCGCTCCGTGTCTCTGAGGATGTCCGAAGATGAGGTGGTTCAACGCCTGGGCATGCCTCTGGCTCGGGAGGTGAGGCCATCGGGAAGGCTCTCCTGGGACTACGCGAAGCCGGTTGCGAAGGTTCGGCGGTATCCGAAGGTCTACGTCACCTTCGAGTCAGGACGCGTTTTCGCGGTCGAGGTGGAACTCAAGACCTTCTGGGGTGTCGATGAGGAGGTCCTCTATCTGCGGACCTCTGACCGCATCATTGAAAGGCCTGACCTTGATGACGTCCTCCCTTGAGCCGAGCTGCCGGCGTGGACAAGGGCGAAAGCCACTTGGGATGATGGTTCCTGTGAGAGGACTTTCGGTGGGCCTTGGACGGTGGATGCTCTGGGTTCGCATTTCCCGGAAGAGCAGGGTTCTTTCCGGTGGGATGGTGTTGCTTCTGGCTGCCTCATGCGCAAGAGACTTGGACTATCATCAGGAGTGTCGGTCGGATGATAGCTGTAGACAAGGTCTGGTCTGTATGACGGGCTATAGGCATGGGCGCAGTTGCTCGTTGTTTGGGCGCTACAGTACTTGTGAGCAACCGTGTGCCAGGGATGCTGATTGTCCTGCTGGACTTGAGTGTAAATTGATTCAGCCAGGGCCAGATCATTCGTCTTGCCAGAGGGAGTGGAGGTGAGCCATCGATAGGAGTTGGGTGTGGACCCTGGCGGCAGGCTTGCTGGTCATCGTGGTGATTCCCGCGCTTGCCATCTATGTGTCGGGAAGAACGCGAATCGTCCTCGTGAATGAGACCGGGAGCGAGTTGCGTGTCTTGACTGCTCGGATTCCTGGCGAGGAATGCGCTTTTGAGAAGGTCCCTGTTCATGGCCGGGTCGTCTGTCAGGGACGCGCGAACGCGGATGGAGACCTGTCCGTTGACCTCGAGTTCGCGGATGGCGGCAAGGTCCAATTGGAAACAGGTGCGTTCGTGAATCCGCTGCTCGGATTGCAAGGAGTCGCGACCGTCAACGCAGACGGTGGAGTCAGTCTGGAGTGGGACTGATTGCCGTCACGGGGCCTCCTGGAAATTATTCCCGCGCGGTGGAAGCCCGAGACGCATGAACTGGCAGGTGAGAACATGAAACCCGAATGGCCTTTGCTGGCGCTGCTGATTCTCCTTTCTTCCTGTGTTGTTGGCCGTGGTCCCAAGATGGCCCCAGTTCATGTTCAAGAGGGCGGGAACTGCAAGCGTAGCGCCGACTGCGAAGAGGATCTGGATTGCATGATCTGGTCGCTGACACCAGGCTGAGTGATCCCCGCATTTAAGCGAGCGGATCGCCAGACGCCTACCTGACAGCTGCGTGCGAGGCGGAGTGGTGGGGAGCAGTAAGAGAGGCCATGCGGGGACGCAAAGTGGCCATCAACGAAGAGC
>NZ_RAWQ01000331.1:0-6800 GCF_003668965.1 Corallococcus sp. AB030 | reverse complement strand
GGGTCTGCCTGCCCCCGCCTCAGGTCACCCGTGCCACCCACCGGGCCAGCACGTCCGGCCCCACCGGTTCGTCCAGGGAGGACATGAAGCGCTCCAGGTCCGCATGGAACGCGAGGCAGTCCGGGTAGCGCTCCACCGGGTCCGTCGCGAGCGCCCGCTCCAGGATGCGCTGCATCGTCTCCGGCAGGTCCGGCCGGCGCTCCACCGCGGGCACGTAGGAAGCGGAGCGGATGGCATTGAGCGCGCCCATGAGGTCCTGCCCGACGAAGGGACGCAGGCCGGTGAGCAGTTCGTAGAGCACCATCCCCAACCCGTACACGTCACCGCGCAGGTCCGGAGACTGGCGCTGGAACAGCTCCGGCGGCTTGTACGCCAGGGCATCCACCGGCGTCAGCCGCGTGCGGAGGTCGTGCACCGCCAGCTTCGCGATGCCGAAGTCGCTCACCTTCACGACGCCCTCACGGGACACCCGGACGGTCCCGGGCCGCACGTCGCGGTGCGCCCACTCCAGCGGCATTCCCGTCGCCCCATCCGTCAGAGCGTGCACGTACGCCAGCCCCATGGCGGCCTGGGCCACGAGCCCTGCGCACACGCCGAGCGGCAGCGGCGCCCCCTGCGCCGCCAACGCCTGGATGAGTGAGTGCAGCGAAGGCCCATCGATGGGCTCCGACACCCGGAATGCGTTCCCATCCTCCGTCCCGAAGTCGAGGACCCGCTGCACGTTCGGATGGACCAGGCACGAAGCATTCTCGGCCTCGGACAGGAACGTCTTCACGAGCTCGGGGCGTCTCGTGAGCTCGGGAAGGACGCGTTGGAGCTCACACGGGCCTCTGGCGTCTTCCGCCAGGAAGGTCTCCACCCTCTCTCCTCCGGAGAGCTTCTGGATGAGCCGATACTTCCCGATTTGCATGGTCCGTGAGGCTTCCCATGTCTCACTGGAAAAGTGAAACAGCCCAGGGGCCAGGCGTTCGCAACCTCTCAAGCGCCGTCTGCATGTTTGACCCTGACGTGACGTGGTCCGTAGGATCCGCGCTCCCATGCCTCCCAAGGCCATTGGTCCCTACCGCGTGTTGGAAACGCTCGGCAGTGGCGGGGCCGGGACCGTCTATCGGGCCCTGGACCGCCGCAGCAACGACGAGGTCGCGCTGAAGCTCCTGTCGACGGGTGGACCGTCGCTGGACGACCGCGCGGCCCGGAGACTCGCGCGCGAATTCGAGACGCTCGCGGACCTGGCCCACCCCAACGTGGTGAAGGTCTTCGAGGCCGGCGTCCACGCGGGCCAGCCGTACCTGGCCATGGAGCTCATCGAAGGGCTCACGCTGCGCCACTACCTGGACGTGAGCTTCAACGACCTGCACACGCCCACGCCCTCCTCGCGCGGCCCGCTCACCATCCGCCGCACCGCGGACGACGACTTCGGCAGCGTCGACAGTCCGGACGAGGAAGAGGACGACGACGTGGAGGACGACGGCACCTTCGACCTCAACGCCTTCGCGGAGGAAGCGCCCAGCGAGGACCTGGCCAGCTTCCACGGCGCCGGGGACGACGACCCGGATTCGGACGGGATGCGCGTGGTGGATCCGCGCCGGGCCGCCCCTCGCGCGCCGCAGCTCCCTTCCCGCCCCACCACGCCGAAGGAGGCGGACCTCAACCGTCCGGAGCGCATGGGCAAGCTGAAGGACGCCATGCTCCAGGTGTGCGAGGCGCTGGCGTACATCCACGGCCACGGGCTGGTGCACCGCGACCTGAAGCCGTCCAACATCATGGTGGACGACGACCGCCAGGTGCGGCTGATGGACTTCGGCCTGGCCAAGTTCCTCGCGGACGACGCGGGCATCACCGCGGACGGCAAGCTGGTGGGCACCTACCGGTACATGGCCCCGGAGCAGATTCTGGGCGAGCCGCTGGACGGGCGCGCGGACCTGTACAGCCTGGGCGTCATCCTGTACGAGCTGATGAGCGGGCGTCCGCCGTTCGACGCGAAAACGCCGCACGAGCTGTGGCGCCAGGTGCTGGAGACGGAACCTCCGCCGCTGCTCGCGCTCAACCTGCATGGCGACCCGCAGCTGGCGCGGGTGGCCCATCGCCTCATCCGCAAGGAGCCGGACGACCGGTTCCAGACGGCCGAGGAAGTGTACGAGGCCCTCTCAGAGTGACGACGACGACGCACACCCTCACCGTGGACGCCGACAAGGCGGGCCAGCGGGTGGACCTGTTCGCGGGCGAGGCCCTGGGCCTGTCCCGCGCGCGCATGAAGCGCCTCTTCGAGGAGGGCCAGGTCCGCGTGGACGGCCGCCCCGCCAAGAAGGGCCTCCTCGTCACCGCCGGCCAGAAGGTCGCCGTGACGGTGGAGGAGTCCTCGCGCGAGGCCGTGCCCGACACGGACTTCCCGCTCGTCGTCCTGCATGAGGACGAGGCCCTGCTCTTCGTGGACAAGCCCGCCGGCCGCCCGTCGCACCCCCTGCAGCCGGGTGAGACGGGCACGGTGGCCAACGCCCTGGTGGCGCGCTACCCGGAGGTCGCGCAGGCGTCCCAGGACCCGCGCGAGGGCGGCCTGTGCCACCGGCTGGACGTGGAGACGTCCGGGGTGCTCGCGGCGGCCCGCACGCGCGAGGCCTGGACCACCGTGCGCGAGGCCTTCAGCAACCGCGCGGTGGACAAGCGCTACGTCGCCCTGGTGACGGGCCCGCTGGCGGACGAGGGCGAGGTGGAGGTGCCGCTGCGCCACCACCCGCGCCATCCGGACCGCGTGGAGCCCGCCCCCTACGGCGCCGAGGACGCCCGCGAGGCGCTGTCCCACTTCCGGGTGCTGGCCCGGTCCGGGGACTACAGCCTGGTGGAGGTGAAAATCCTCACGGGCGTGCTGCACCAGGTGCGCGCGCATCTGGCCGGGGTGGGCGCGCCGCTCGTGGGGGACGCGCTCTACGGGGGCCGCGAGGCGCCGGAACTGGGGCGGTTCTTCCTGCACGCCCGCTCGCTCACCGTGCAGCACCCGGTGACGAAGGAGCCCGTGAAGGTGGAGAGCCCGCTGCCGCCGGACCTGGTGGCGGAGCTGGGACGCCACGGGCTGGCGTGGCCCGTGGCCGGTTAGTCGCCCATCACCTTGACGATGACGCGCTTGCGGCGCTGGCCGTCGAACTCCGCGTAGAAGACCTGCTGCCAGGGGCCCAGGTCGAGCTTGCCGGCGGTGACGGGAATCAGCACCTGATGGTGGACGAGCATGGATTTCAGGTGCGCGTCGCCGTTGTCCTCGCCGGTGCGGTGGTGGCGGTAGTCGGGGCCATGGGGCGCCAGGTGCTGGAGCCAGTCCCAGATGTCCTCATGGAGGCCGGGCTCGTCGTCATTGACGAAGACGCCCGCGGTGATGTGCATGGCGGACACCAGCACCATGCCCTCCTGGATGCCGCTCTTCTTCAGCAGGGCGGCCACGGTGTCCGTCAGGCGCACCAGTTCGCGCCGGGCCTTCGTCTCGAACCAGAGGTATTCGGTGAGGGTCTTCATGGCTCGCACTGTCAGAGGGGACCACTAGAGTGACTCACGTCATGCGAGCCATCCTCCACGTGGACATGGACGCCTTCTATGCGTCCGTCGAGCAGCGCGACAACCCGTCCCTCCGGGGCAAGCCGGTCATCGTTGGCGGGCATGCACAACGCGGCGTGGTGGTGGCCGCGTCCTACGAGGTGCGCCCCTTCGGCGTGCGCAGCGCCATGCCCATGGCACGGGCAATGAAGCAGGCGCCGCACGCCATCGTGGTGAAGCCGCGCTTCTCCGCCTACGCGGAGGCCAGCGAGCACGTGTTCGCCATCTTCGAGCGGTACACGCCGCTGATCGAGCCCCTGTCGCTGGACGAGGCGTTCCTGGACGTCACGGCGTCGGTGGGGCTGTTCGGCGCGGCGGCGGACATCGCGAAGCGGATCCGCAAGGAGATTTCCCACGAGCTGAACCTGCCGGCGTCCGCGGGCATCGCCACGGCGAAGTTCGTGGCGAAGATCGCCTCCGACCTGGCGAAGCCCAACGGCCAGCGCGAGGTGCGCCCGGAGGAGACGGTGGCCTTCCTCGCCGGGCTGCCGGTGTCGCGGCTGTGGGGCGTGGGGCCGAAGACGGAAGAGGCGATGAAGCGCGCGGGGCTCGTCACCATTGGCGACGTGGCGGCGCGGGACGTGGACTGGCTGGAGGAGCGGTTCGGCGCGGCGAGCGCGAAGCACCTGTGGGAGCTGTCGCACGGCATCGACGCGCGGGACGTGGTGCCGGACCGGGCGGCCAAGAGCGTGGGCGCGGAGGACACCTTCGACGAGGACCTGACGGGCCTGGAGGCGCTCAAGCCGCACGTGCACGCGCAGGCCCTGAGGGTGGCCCGGCGGCTGCGGCGCGCGACGCTGAAGGGCCGCGTGGTGCAGCTCAAGCTGAAGTTCGCGGACTTCACGCTCATCACCCGCCGCGTCACGCTGCGCGAGGCCACGGACGACGGGCAGGTCATCTACCGCGCGGCGCTGGAGCTGCTGGAGCGCGCGCACGAAGGCAAGGCGCTGCGGCTCACCGGCGTGAGCGTGCAGTTGGACGAGGACGAGCCGCAGCTGGGCTTGTTCCCGGCGGCCGCGCCGAAGTCGTCGAAGCTGAACGAGGCGATGGACCGCATCGCGGCGCGCTTCGGCAGCAAAGCCATCACCATGGCGGACATCGCGGAGGCGGAGGCGTCGGACGATGACCAGCACCGCTCCGAGAAGCCGGTGGACAAGCCGAAGCGGTAGCGCGGCCCTCGGACATGACCAGCGCCGGAGCACCTGCGAGCGCTCCAGCCCTGTCGCGGCACTGACACGCTTGGGCGAGCCGCAGCGCCCCTACGACACGACAGGGGCCGTAGCACCTGAAGCGCTCCAGCCCTGTCGCGGCATCGACAAGCTTAGACGAACCGCAGCGCCCCTACGACACGACAGGGGCCGTAGCACCTGAAGCGCTCCAGCTCTGCCGCTGCACCGACACGCTTGGGCGAGCCGCAGCGCCCCTACGACACGACAAGGGCCGTAGCACCTGAGCGCCCCAGCTCTGCCGCTGCACCGTCACGCGGGAGAAAGCGGTGGCGCGTCACCGGGCTCGCGGACACGACAAGGGCCGGAGCACCTGAGCGCTCCAGCCCTTTCGCTGCGACACCACCGCGAAGGAACTACCCCTCGCCCGCGTCGGAACCGGAGGAGGCGCCCGAACCGCCGCCCTCTCCGCTCCCGTTGCCGGAACGGCGACGACGGCGACGACGGCGCTTGCGGCGGGGGCCTTCCGCGTCCGCACCGCCAGCGGCTCCGGCGCGCGGCGGAGGCACCTCTCCGGCCTGCCAGGCCTCCAGCGCCTCGCGGCCCTCGTCCGTGGCCTCCACCGTCATCGCGTAGACGGCCAGCGCCTCGTTGAAGAGCGGGTGGCGGCGGAAGGCGCCCGTCTTGCGGCGGCGCTCCCCGGACAGCGTGCGCTGCATCAGGAGCAGCATGCGGCAGCGCTCGGCGATGCGGCGCGGCAGCCGCGCGGACTCCACGAAGCCCGCCAGCAGGTCCTCGATGACGCGCGACACCGACGCGCGGCCCTCGTCCTGCGACTCCTCCACCGGCGGGTGCGCGCGGCTGATGGGCACCAGCAACGCCGCCAGCAGGATGGCGTCGTCCAGCACCTCTCCCGCGGACACGCGCTTATCCAGCGCCTGCGCGAAGGCGTAGAAGGTCTTCTCCCCTTCCTTGCCGTTCTCGCGCAGGTACTCGTCCACGGGCGGCAGCAGAATCTTGAGCGCGTCCAGCGCCGCCAGCAGCTTCAGCGCCGGGGCGGACACGCCGCCTCGGATGAGCCGGAACGTCTCCTCCAGCAGGCGCGCGGGCGCGCAGCGCGGCAGGTCCTCCACCGCGCCTTCCATCGCCGCGTACGTGCGCGACTCGATGTCCAGGTCCAGCTTCGCCGCGAAGCGCACCGCGCGCAGGATGCGCACCGGGTCCTCGCGCATGCGGATTTCCGGGTCGCCAATCGTCCGGATGAAGCGCTCATCCAGGTCGCGCCGGCCGCGCACGTAGTCGATGACCCGGCCTTCAGCCGCGTCGTAGAACAGGCCGTTGATGGTGAAGTCGCGGCGGCGCGCGTCCTGCTGCGCGGTGCCGAAGACGTTGTCGTGGGTGATGAGGAGGTCCTCGCCGCTCTGCCCCTCCTCCGCCGCCGCCGCCGCGCCGGCCGCCGGCTCCAGCTCCGTCGGGTTCGCGCGGAAGGTGGACACCTCCACGATCTTCCCGCCCTTGAAGTAGACGTGCGCCAACCGGAAGCGCCTGCCGATGAGCCGGCAGTTGCGGAAGATGGCGCGCACCTCGCCCGGGTGGGCGCTGGTGGCCACGTCGAAGTCCTTGGGCTTCTTGCCCAACAGCAGGTCGCGCACGCAGCCACCCACCAGGTACGCCTGGTGGCCGTGCTGGTGCAGCCGCAGCACCACCTTGAGCGCGTCCGGATCCATCTCGTCCGGGTCGATTTCCGCGGGCTCACCCGTGCGGGTGGTGGTGGGCGCCTGCAACTCCGGCTCGTTCGCGGCGGGCTCCGGCTCCGGCTCCAGGATGACGGCCTCGGGCTCCTCGGCTTCGTCACCCGCCTCGGCGGCGGCCTGCGCGTCCTCCGCCTCCGCGGCCTTCAGGGCCTCGGTGGCGGCCAGGATTTCGTCGGTGACCTCCGGGCCGGCGTCCTCGGTGTCATCGTCATCGTCGTCGAACCCGTCGTCCTCCGCCGAGCACCCCAGCGATTTCGAAACCCCTTCCCGGGCCGCCCCGGCCCCCCCCGAGCCCCCCTTC
>NZ_RAWQ01000330.1:0-6804 GCF_003668965.1 Corallococcus sp. AB030 | reverse complement strand
CCCCTGCCCGCCCCGTCCGTCCTGCACCGTCACGGTGAGGGTGCATGCGTCGCCGGAGGGCGTCGCGGAGGGAGTGAAGCTGGCATTGGCGGAGGTGGCATTCGTCCACGTGCCCGCGCAGCTCGCCGTCCACTGGTAGGTGAGGCCGTCCCCGTCCGCGTCGCTGGCGGAAGCCGTCACCTGAGTGGCCTGACCGACGGCGACGGAGGAGGGCAGCGCCGTGATGCCAACCACCTGGGGCCAGGTGTTGACGGAGACGTTGACGGCCGCGCTGCCATTGCCCGTACTCACCGTGATGGTGACGCTGAGGGAGGTACTGGCGCCCTTGGAGTCCGTCACCGTGAGCGTCAGCACCACCTGGCCCGGGGTGGCTGGCGCCGTCCAGGAGGTGGAGAGGCTGGAGGGCGCGCTGAAGCCGCCCGAGGCCGCCGTCCAGGCGTAGGTGAGGGTGTCGCCGGCGTTGAGGTCGTTCGCGGTGGCTTGGAGGGCCACCTGGCCGCCCGGCGCGACGGTGCCGGGGCTGGCCACGAGGGAGAGAATCTGCGGCGCCGCGTTGTCGAAGGGAGGCGGCGCGTTCACCTCCTGCAGCAGCAGGGTGACGGCCGTCGCCTGACCAGCCTGGATAGTGACGCCTGTCACTTGGCCCGCGTAGCGCACCACGTTGGATGAGTCGAAGGCCTGGGCGCTGAAGGTGCGGCCGGTGCCGGCGGGCAACTGGCCCAGCACCCCACCCCACTGGCCGCCCGTCTTCACCAGGGCGTCGGTGCGCGTCGTCATGCCGGGTCCGGAGGTGGTGAGTTCCACCCGCGCGACGTCGCTGGCGCTCAGCGCCTGCGGCAGCGTCACCACGGCCTGGGCGCTGCCTTCCTGGGCTTGTAGGGCACCCCCACACCCGGTCAGGGCCAGCACCAAGCTCAGGGCCAGCAACGCCAGCCCGCTACGACTCTCTCTTCTCATGGACAACTCCGGCGCGTGGGAGGGGCCTTCCGTCAGCGAACGGGCCCGTCCGGCCACGCCCCCGGTGGCCCACCGTCGGAAGGTGCGCTGGACTCTACGAGTAGCCCCATCCCCGCGCTCCTGAGTCACCCTCACGCCGGGGGAAGTCCTTGAGGACTCCGTGCGTGCCGCCTCTTCTTGTCGTCCATGAAGGCGATTGTGCAACGACAGCTGTCACGCTCTCGCGCGGCTCGGGCAGCCGGCCAGAGCGCCTTCTGCACGCCGGTAGATCACGGCCTGAGGCTTCCGGTTGGGCGCCGAAGACATCGCGCTGCGTTCCCGCCGGACTTCCGGACTTGCTTGTAGCGACTTCCACGGCTGCGGATTGACGTCCCCGCCTCCGTGGACGGCTGTCTCGGGCACGAGATGGGTCGGTGAACCTGCGCCAGAGAGGACGTGCAGGGCACAGGCGCTGCACAGCTCCAGAGGCGCACGCCTCACGGAGCCAGCATGGACCCCATCTCACGCAGCCGCACCGCCCTCCTCTCCACCACGTACCGCGAGCCCGCGGAGCAGCCCCAGCGTTCCGCGCCGAAGCCCCAGGTGGTGGAGAGAGCCCTCAACACCGTCGACGCCTTCACCCCGCACATGCCCACCCAGAAGGCGCTCGTCGACCAGGCTCGCCGCGCGACGACGACCACGGCCATCACCATCCGCCCGCCGGCCGAGGGGCTGACGAAGACGGCGGAGAGCGAGCCGCGCGTCGCCGCTCAGGGCTTCCTCAGCTCCATCGGTGACGCGCTGTCGGACTTCGGCGGTCGCGTGGTGGACGGCATCGCCGGCATCGGCAAGGGCATCTACGACAGCGTCAAGGGCACCCTGAAGAACACCTGGGAGATGGCGGAGACGTTCGGCAAGGGCATCGCCAACATCTTCACGGGCCGTTTCAAGGAGGGCTTCGCGCAGCTCGGCTTGAGCGTGCTGAAGGCCATCCAGACGCCGACGGACGGGCTGCTACGCTTGGGCGGGAGCATCCTCAGCGCCATCCAGACGGTGCTCTTCATCGAGCCCACCAGCCGCAAGCTGACGGGCGACGAGCTGAAGGCGCTGCATGACGTGTATGGGGATTCCATCGACTACACGCGCATCGAAATCAAGGAGGGCAACGCAGGCTTGCTGACGGTGGGCGGTCGCCCTTTCACGCACGGGGACACGATCTACATTCCGGAGGGCTCGCTGCCCCTTCAGCCGGAACTGCTCGTGCACGAGGCGGCTCACGTGTGGCAACACCAGAACGGGGGCAACGACTACATGAGCGAGGCGTTGGTGGCGCAGTTCTTCGGCGACGGCTACAACGTCGGCAAGGCCCTCCGGCAAGGCAAGTCGTGGGAGGAGATGAACCCGGAGCAGCAGGCGGAGCTCATCGAGTTGGCCTTCGGCCAGGGCTGCTTTGAAGTGCCGCCGGCGCCGTTCATGCTCGACGGCAGGGACTACACCGAGCAGTTCGAGGCCGCGAAGGAGTCCCTCCGCGCCGGACAGGGAGCACCGTGACCATGCGCCTCCATCGAATCCTGCCGCTCGCGCTCGTCCTCCTCCAGGTGGCGTTCCTCACCGCCTGCCAGCCGCCCCTGGAGGTGGCGCTCGCGTCGAGCAGCGAGCGCCTGCCGAGCCCCACGTTCATGGTTGAGGAGCCCTCTCAGGATGGCGGTCCTCCGCGGTACGACGTCATCCGTGTAGTGACCGAGGAGGGGAAAACGATATGGCATGTGCGCGCTCTCTCGTTCGGCGGGACGCGCGGACGCAGCATCGCCTACGGCGAGGTGCCGGACGGCTTCGAGACGGTGGAGCCCGCCCAGCCGCTGCAGCCGGGAAGGCTCTACAGCATCGGAGTCTCGGGCGAAGCGTCCGGCGTGTTGCGCTTCGTCACCGGGCAGGACGGCAGCGTGCGGCAGGAGAAGGAGTAGCGCACAGGTTGTCCCGCACGTCCTACCCAACAGGGCGCTCCATCAGCCACGACTTAACTTTCTCGTTTTGCCGTGCTGGCATGTTGAACCATGCCAGCCGCTTTCGACCTCCGCCGCGCCGCGAGCGCAGCTGCCCTACTCATCCTCACCGGATGCGGCTCTGCCACCGTCGGTGGGGGCGGCAGCTCGGCGCGCGCGACGTGGGTCGGGTCCGTAGTCAGGACACCAGACGGCGGGCAGATCCGCACGACCATCTACTACGGGCCCTGGCAGTGCAGCGCCGCGTTCCTGTCCCGCTGCGAGTCGAAGTGCGCGGCGCAGGGACTACCGCTCATGGGCTGCATGTGGCTGGCCGACATCAAGGGCCACTGGCAGGGGCGATTCCTGCTGATGCCCGCTGAGGCCGGCGGACGTCTCGCCATCACCCACTGCTGCTGCGACTACCCGAAGGTGGCGGACCCCGAGAGCCTCCGCAAGGTGTGGTCACGCTCCCGCATCCGCTTCCGCGAGGAGTGGGCGAAGGAACTCGGCACTTGGCCGAACACGGCGGGACGAGCGTGGCCCGGGCACCACCTGCGCGACTTCCTTCATGGAGGAGATCCAACGGCGCCCGGCAACGTCTTGCCCGTCCCTGATGACGTGCACACCACCATCAACACCGAGTACCCGGCCTGCTACGCCCCCGGCGGGAAGTGGCTCACGCCGGGTCCTGAGCGCCCGTATACGGATTGAGGTCGGAGCCTATGTCCACGCTCATGCAGCGCTTGCTCGCGGAAGTTGACCAGCACCATTTCCCGAATCCTCCCGCGGCTGCCGAGGAGCTCGCGGCCTTCGAGGCACGCGTGGGCTGGAGGCTCGACAAGGACCTGCGCGCATTCTACCTGCACTGCGATGGAGCTGCCCTCTTCATGCCCTGGCCGGACACCAACTTCTGGATCCTCCCGCTCGCCCAGGTTCGCCGCGGGCGCGTGGCCATCCAGGGGCGGGACGAGGACGCGAACGGCCCCGCGACCTGGTACACACTCGTGGACCTCCAGGACACGGACTTCGTTCTGGTCGACGTGTCGCAGACGCAGGACGGACGCTATCCCCTACGAGACGGGTACCACGGGACGTTCCCGGACCCAGTCCACAGCCGGATCATTGCATCGTCCTTCAGCGAGTTCCTGGAGAAGGCGCTGGCCAGCGGGGACGACTACTTCTGGCTGAGCGGGAGCTCGTCGGAGGGCTGAGCGGTTCCGGTTTCTCGCCGCCATTCGATAGGAAAACCGGAACCGGGTGCAGCTCAGGCGGCGCGGGCAGCCGTGATCGCGCCTGGCGGAAGACGCGCATGCCCTGGCGAGAGCCGTCCGCGCGGATGGCGGCGCCGCTCTTCCCTTTGGCCTCGTAGGCCATCCCGTAGGGCGGGTCGGTGAGCAGCACGTCCACGGATCCGAACGGGAGTCCGGGCAGGGCATCGCGGCAATCAGCGTGAAACAGGGTGATGGTGTCGGTCTGGAGGTAGGGCTTCACTCTGGGGGCCTCGTCGGGGACGTGGCGCGGGGGTCGCACCACACGCGCGCGTGGTGCACGGCGGATGCCGCTCGGCCCATTGTCTGGCGCCCGGTCCCTACGGGCGAAGCCCACCCTCGTGCCCCTCACGCCTCGACGAAGAGACCCTCAAAGCGACGCCGGCGTGGCGGAGGGAAGCGCCCTCGCGGAAAGGGGACAACTCCAATCCGCTGAGCCTGGGGCTTGGGGGAGACGTGATCCGCCAGGATTCTGGCTGAAGGCTCCTGCCCCTGATAAGACGCACCTTCACCTACCTCCGACGTTTCCCAGCAAACGACTGATCACTTCCCCTTTTCTCGCTTCCATCCAGGTGGTATCTGTGCATCGCGGCGAAGGCCGACTGAGGAAGGCGGACCAAGGATGAGTGCTGAGGTAGCCCAGGTTGTCTCCCTGTTGTGGTCGACGGGATTGCTGGAGGAGCAGTTACGCGAGGCCATCGCCCGTGGAGAGGCTGAGCGGGACAGCGTCAACCCCTTCGCCCCGCCAGGCAGCCCGGGCTACTACGCGTGGTCAGAGTTGGTGACGGCACTCCGGCAGATCTTGTCGCCGTTCGGATGGACGCCAAGCGACGAGAAGAACCTGTCGCTGGTCGTCTCGCCGTGCAAAGAGCACGCCCTTCTGGTTGTTGCGGGAGACCAGCACGTCGGGCTCGGGGATCCGGACCTAGTTCCTCAGCCCAAGCGTCGACGCGGAGAGGCAGCAATCTTCGCGGTTGACGAGAGCCAGATGACCCTGTTCGACGCGAGGACGACGCGGCTCATCCGAACCGGTCCAACGATCTGGTTCCTTCTCGTGTATCGAGTCCCGGGACGTGACGAGGTCCGAGCGGAACTTTCGATTCCGAAAAGCATTACTGAAACAGGGTTTGTTTCCGGCTGGCATTACCGCCACAATCTTGGCACGATCGAGATGGGCCCCACGCCCGTCCCCCACAAGGACGAAAACAACCCGACCGAGAGCACGGTCGAAGTCAAGCGCAAGTCGTGAGTGCATTCAATCCACGTCGTCTCACGCTCGCAAGAAAGCGGCGTGGTCTGAACAAGTCAGAACTCGCCGATGCCGTCGGCGTGAGTCGACGTGCGATTAGTGGCTTTGAGTCTGGGGACATGCCGCCGTCTGAAACGACGGTTGCAGAGATAGCTGCAGCGCTAGGGTTTCCAGTCGAGTTCTTCAGCGGCGACAACCCGGTTGAAGTTTCACCGGATACAGCCAGTTTCCGGGCAATGTCTCGGATGACCGCAACGCAGCGTTCAGCCGTTTTTGCGGCTGGGAGCTTGGCGGTTGGACTGAACGAACTGCTCGGGAAGCACTTGTCGCTCCCAGAAGCTGCCGTGCCGGATCTTCGGGATGAAGATCCGGAAACCGCAGCCGTTGCTCTGCGGGCTGCATGGAAGATCGGGGTTCGCCCGATTGGCAATGTCATCCACCTGCTTGAAGCCAACGGAGTTCGCGTCTTTTCCTTAACCGGAGAGGGCCGAGAGGTTGATGCATACTCGATGTGGGCAGACAACACGCCGTTCGTGTTCCTAAACACAATCAAGAGTGGCGAGCGCGGTCGTTTCGATGCCGCGCATGAGCTTGGCCATCTTGTGCTGCATCGCCATGGCTCCCCGCGAGGAGTCGAAGCTGAGAATGAAGCGGACCGTTTCGCGTCTGCGTTCTTGATGCCAGCCGCGAACTTGAGTGCCATGGCACCCCGCGTCCCGACAGTTGGCAAGCTTTTAGAGCTTAAGAAGGTGTGGCTTGTTTCAGTCGCAGCATTGGCGCGCAGGCTTTACGATCTAAAGTTGACGACGCAATGGCACTACGAGCAACTGTGTATCGAAATATCAAAACGCGGATGGAGAACGAGTGAGCCTGATGGGATTCCGCGAGAGACATCCCAGTTGTTGAAGAAGGCCTTCATCGCCTTGCGTGAGATGGGACTGACTCACCACGACATCGCAGCACAATTGCGAATCACGGCAGAAGATCTAGACGCCCTGGTTTTCCAACTGGTTCCAGTCGTGGTTTCCGGCGGGCGAACCGAGCCGGCAACTCCACCTGCTGATCGTAAGCATCTCCGGCTTATTTCGTAATCGCGGCTCACTGGGTAACATAGGAGCCCGCCCCGACAACTTGGGACGGGCTCTTAGGTTTCACCAGTCGACCGTCCACCGGACGCCTGCGCCGGCCATCCGCTCGCGCTGATTGGCCTCCGCGAAGCCAAAGAGGCCCAGGTCCTGACGGAGCCTCGCCCCACCCTCCAGGCGCGCGTAGGCGCCCGAGAGCGAGGAGATGCCCGCCTGGGCCTCCAGGTAGCCGGTCCGCACCGGCACGTCGCTCAGCACCCGCGACAGCCCCGCGGCGACGG
>NZ_RAWQ01000032.1:0-59679 GCF_003668965.1 Corallococcus sp. AB030 | reverse complement strand
GGAGTGCTCTTCTTCATGCCAGGAGAATGTTCCTCGTCCCCCCGTTTCGACGGGCCTGCCTGCTCGGCTGCACCTATGTCTTTGATTCTGCTCTGCTTTTCTCCATCGCGTTAAACGGACGCGGATGCTGGTGAACCAGAAGAGCGGGCTCTGTGCCACTGCCGATCCTCTGGCGCACGATGTCCAGCTGGAGCAAGAGCAGTGTATCGGTGGGCCGACCCAGGTCTGGAACGACGTCTAGCGTCAGCGGGTTCGAGGCAGGTGGAAGGCGGGGGCGTGCCGGGGAATCGGACTTTCGAACGGTGGCCTCGGCGTGGCTGGTCTTGAATTTCGCGCTGTCCGCCATCCTCTTCCGCATCCTGGGGCAATGATTGTCAGGTGGGCCCGCGGTTCACTGGAGTAGGCTCGCACTGTCCGTGAAAAAGACAGGGGCCACCATGAAGCTGATATCGAGCAGTGCCATCGTGACGGGAGCGGGCCAGGGCATCGGACTGGGAATCGCCGCGCGCCTCATGCGGGACGGAGCCAACGTCCTGCTCTTCGGGCGGACCCCGGAGAAGGTGGAGGCGGCCGCCAGCGAGCTCAACCGGGTGATGGAGGGGCACGCTCGGGCCGTGCCCTTCGCGGGCGACGTGGTTCGCGCGGAGGATGTGGCGCGGGCCATCGAGGTTGCCACGCGTGAGTTCGGCCTCCCGGGGATCTGGTGAACAACGCGGGGTCGGCCACCCTCCGCCCGCTCCTCGAATTGCCGGCGGAGGAGTTCGACCAGATCCTGGCCATCAACCTCAAGGGGCCCTTCCTGTTCACCCAGGCACTCGCGAAGTCGCTCGTCGCCGCGAAGCAGCCGGGCTCCATCGTCAACATCTCCTCGTTGAACCAGACGGCCGTGACGGACGGGCTCGCCCACTACTGCGCCTCCAAGGCGGGGCTCGCGAACTTCTCGAAGGTCGCGGCTTCGGAACTGGGGCGCTACGGCATTCGTGTGAATGTCGTGGCCCCGGGTGCCATCCGCACCCCCCTGGCCGAGGGTGCCGGCCTCATGAAGGGAGCCATGGGGCGGGAGTTCCTCTCCCACACGCCGCTCGGAAAGCCGTGTGGCGAGCCGGAGGACGTGGCGAAGGTGGTGTCGTTCCTCTGCAGCGACCTTGCGTCATGGATGACCGGCGACACGCTGGCCGTCGATGGTGGCAATCACATCCGCGGGCTGCACAGCTACGCGGACACCCTGGGCCTCACCCGTCCCGTGGAAGGCTGAGCCGCCCGCCGCTTGGGGTCCCCGGGTGCCTGCCTGTCAGGTGCCCGGAGTTGGAGGCGAGGGCGGTGCGGCTGGACGGCATGGATGTCTCGGTTCCGACTTCCCGAGAGGACAGGGAAGGTTGAGTCAATCACCGGCCGCTCCACGTGGGCATCGCGCCCATCAGGGCCGGCAGGACGAGGCCCACGGCCAGCCCGCCGAACGTCAGCGCCGTGGGCGCGGGAAGGCCCAGCACCCGCCGTAGCGGGGGGAGGGTGAGCGCCGCGATGTGCACGGCCGTGGCCCCCCCGATGAAGACGGGGAGGCGCCACTCGCCGTCCGCGGGGAGGTGGCGCCGCGTCTCCCTCGGCGCCCGGCACACGGCCGAGTAGCCCAGCTGCACCGCGGTGAGCGTCCCGAAAGCCAGCGGCGGCCCGCCCAGCGCCAGCCCCAGCCCTCCCACGCCCGCCATCAGCGCTCCGTCCCGCACCACGCGCCGCACCGCCGGGCGCGTCAGCAGCGGCATGCCTGGCGGCGCGGGCGGCCGGTCGAGGATGGCCGGGTCTCCGGGCTCCATCGCCAGGGCGATTCCCGGCAGCGTGTCCGTGAGGAGGTTGATCCACAGCAGCTGCAGCGGCGTGAGCGGATCCGCAAGGCCGAGCAGGCCCGCGCCCAGCACCAGCGCCATCTCCGAGAGGTTGGTGGCGAAGAGGAAGCGCAGCGCGCGGCGCAGGTTGTCCTGGACGATGCGGCCCTCGCCCACCGCGGACATGATGCTGCGCAGGTCCTCGCTGGACATCACCACGTCGGCCACCGCGCGCGCCATGTCGCTGGAGCGCACGCCCACCGCCACGCCCACGTCCGCCGCCTGGAGCGCCGGGGCGTCGTTGATGCCGTCACCCGCCATGGCGACGATTTCTCCGTGCGCGCGCAGCGCCTTCACCAGCTCCCGTTTGTTCTCCGGCGTCACGCGCGCCAGCACCGCCGTGCGGTCGAGCCTCCGGCGAAGCTCGTCACCCGTCAGATCGAGCATCTCCGCCAGCGCCACCGGGGTGAGCGTGTCGCCCTCCAGCCCCACCTGCCGGGCGATGGCATCGGCCGTGCGGGGCTGGTCTCCCGTCAGAATCACCGTGCGGATGCCCGCGCGGCGCGCCTGCCGCACCGACTCCGCCGCGCCGTCGCGAAGCGGGTCCCTCAAGCCCACGAAGCCGATGAAGGTGTAGCCGCCCGTGGGCGCGTGTTCCCCGTCTCCGGGGAGCCTCCGCCAGGCCAGCCCCAGCACCCGCAGCCCGTCCTCCGCCAGCGCGTCGTTGCGCCGCGCCAGCCGCTCCCGCGTGCGCGCGTCCAGCGGCCCCTTCAGGTCCCGCTCGCACAGGGTGAGCACCTGCTCGGGGGCCCCCTTGACGAAGGCCACCATGCCGTCGCCGGGCACACGGTGGACGCTCACCACGTAGTGGATGCCCTCGGAGCGCTCGAGGAGGTGGCAGCGAGGGAAGTCGCGGCGCAGCGTGGCCCCGTCCAGCCCCGCGGCGTGCGCGGCGGCCACCAGCGCCTTCTCCGTGGAGCTGCCGGACACCGCCATCTCCTTGCCGTTGCGGTGGACGTCCACGTCGCTGTTGAGCAGCGCCAGCGCCAGCGCCAGCGTGGGTGGGTCCTCCAGCACGGCGTCGGGCCTCAGGCGCAGCGAGGACAAGTCCAGGGGGCCGTCCCCGACGTCCAGCACGTCCAGCCGCATCTCGTTGCGGGTGAGGGTGCCCGTCTTGTCCGTGCAGATGACGGTGACGCCTCCGAGCGCTTCGGCGGAGGAGACGCGCCGCACCACCAGGCCGCGCGCGTGAAGCCGCTGCATGGCGCGCACCAGCGCCGCGGTCGCCACCAGGGGCAGGCCCTCCGGCAGCGCCGCCACGCCCAGCGCCACCGCGCCGCGCAGCACGTGGGGCCCGGAGCGGCCATGCGCCAGCCCCACCAGGGCGGACAGCCCCGCCGCGCCCACGGAGGCCACCGCCACGCGCCGGTCCAGCTGGCCCAGCTTGCGCGTCAGCGGCGTGGGCGGCGCGGACTCCTGGGCCACCAGCTCCCGCACGCGCGCCTGCTCCGTGTCCGCGCCGGTGGCGACCACCAGGGCGCGCCCATGTCCCGACGCCACCGTCGTGCCCGCGAACAACAGGGACGTCCGCTCCGCCAGCGGCGCCCGCGCATCCACGGGCGCGGCCTGCTTGGTCTGCGGCTCGCTTTCTCCGGTGAGGGGCGCCTCGTCCGCGGAGAGCCGGTGCGCGTCCAGCACGCGCGCGTCCGCGGGCAGCACGTCCCCCGCGCGCAGAAGCACCACGTCCCCGGGCACGAGCTCCGCCACCGGCACCGTGAGGAGCACGCCGCCGCGCAGCACCTGGGCCGCGCCCGCCTCCAGCTTCTGCCACGAGGCGAGCATCT
The DNA here is from genome assembly GCF_003668965.1 of Corallococcus sp. AB030. Taxonomy (NCBI): domain Bacteria; kingdom Pseudomonadati; phylum Myxococcota; class Myxococcia; order Myxococcales; family Myxococcaceae; genus Corallococcus; species Corallococcus sp. AB030. The sequence continues at coordinate 56,015 of NZ_RAWQ01000032.1, read as the reverse complement.
CCTGGTTTCGGCGCTCGATGCGGTAGCCGATGCCCGCGTTGAGCCCCACCACCGTGAGGATGGCGGTCGCCTCCACCGCGTCACCGGCCAGCGCCGAGGCCCCCGCCGAGCCCATCAGCAGCAGCGTGGGCACGGAGGCCAGCTGCGAGCCCAGCATGGCCAGGCGCGAGCGCGGCTTCTCCACCACCGCCAGGTTGGGGCCGTAGTGCTTGAGCCGCCGCGCCGCTTCCTCCGACGTGAGCCCCTGGTCCGTGGCGTCCAGCCGGACCAGCACCGCCTCCACCGTCATCGCGTGCCACGACTCCCGGGGAGCGCTCCGCGTGCCTTGCACCGGGCGGGCCTGATGCGGGACGGGCCAGGGGACCGGCTCGTCGGGTTGCTGGCGCAGCTGGGCCAGCAGCGGGGCCCCCGGCGCGTAGCGCACCAGCAGGCGGCCGGTGCGGGGCTCCGCGCTTGCCTCCTCGATGCCGGGCCAGGTGGCGAAGGTGCGCTCCAGCCGCTTCCCGAGGGAGTGGTTCCACCGCAGGCCGGGGACCTCCAGGCGCAACCGCCGCGCCGCGGTCGCGTGGCGGACCACCCTCGCGGGTGCCGACTGTCCATCCATCAGGAACACCACCATTCGCCCACCCCCCCCCGACTGGCATCAAGAAATGGGGAGGGTGGTGCGTCCGGACAAGGAGGCTCGGCGCGCTGTCGGAAGATGAAGGTGTGACATCCGCGCGCCGGCTGTTCCACCCGTCAACACCCCGCTCCTCCTCCAGGGCCTGAAAGGGGGGGCCTCAGTGGATGCGCGTCGGCTCCTCCCGCGCTCCTGCCGCCCGCGGGGCCGGCGCCCCCTTCCGGCCGGCCGGCTGGCGTGCCGGTCGCGCGGCTCGCGCCGGGGCGGCGAACGCGTGTGCCACGCCCTCCTCGCGGTAGCGGTGCACCAGCGTGTCCAGGTGCCCGCCGTCCATGGAGGTGTGCAGGGCCTCCGCGGCCCTGTGCAGCAGGTCGCGCTCGGCCGCGGACACGGTGAGGTCCGCGGCGGAGAGCTGGTGGAGGGACCACATGAGGACCTCGCGCGCCCTGGCCGGCGCCGAGCGCAGGCGCTTGAGCCACGCGGAGACATCCTCCACGAAGTGGCCCACGGTCTCCTGGCGCCGTGTCGGAGAGAGCCGGGAGAGCTGGTGGGTGAGCACGGCGGACTCCTCCTGCCGGAGACGGCCGTCGGAGACGAAGAGGAACCACGCGCTCTCCAGCAGCAGGCTCACCCCCTCCGGGGCCACGCGGCGGATGGCCGCTTCGGAGTCCTCCAGCGCGCGGCGCAGTCGCACGTAGCTCAGCACCGAGTTGCCCAGGTGCCGGGTGCGCCGCCAGTTGGCCACGGAGGACGTCACCACGTTCAGGAACGGCACGAGGTTGCGCGACACGCTCTCGCCCAGCAGCTTCGCCCCCAGGTCCTCGCCCAGGTCGGTCGCCCTCGCCTGCGCCAGGTGCTCCACGCGCCCCAGTCCGAGCGAGTCCTCGTCCTTGTCCTCCGCATGTTCCCCCTGGCCGCGGGTGATGGCGTAGAGGCGCGAGAAGTCGGAGGGGTCCTCCGGGTCGAAGCGCACGCGGAAGGCGCTGGCCAGGTCGCACGCCATCCCCAGGTTGATGAGGGCGTTCACGAGCATCTCCGTCGTGATGACCAGGCCCGAGGCGGGGATGGCCAACATCAGTCCGGGGGCGCCCGCGTCCGCCGAGACCGCGGTGATGCCGGAGGTCAGCGAGCCGCTCCCCGCGCCGGAGAGGAATGCGGCCCCGCAGGCCCGCCGGATGATGGCCTCGGTGACGGCCGCGCCCGTCCCCTTCGCGGCGGGGGTCCTTTGCAGCATGTGCGCGTCGTAGTGCCGCAGGTAGATGGACAGCAGCTTGGTGAACCAGCGCCCCGTGCGCAGGTCCTTGGGGGAGAGCTCGTGCGTCAGCGCCCCTGCCAACTGCACGGAGCGTTGGAGGAGCGCCGCGCCCTCCCCTCGCTCTCGTGGAGCCAGTTCCATCGTCGCCGTCATGGTTCCTCCTCGCGGACCCTCGCCAATGGGGCCGGTCAGGCATTCCTGTGTGTCATTGCCTTGCAGGAACGTTGGACACGCGCGGACGCCCTGACAGGCACTGGCTCCGGAGGGACGGCCGCTGCCTGGGGCGCTCGGGATCCATGACCGCACCGGGCTGCGCCTACTCTCCGGCCTTCAGTACGTCGGAGCGGTCACGGATCACTTCGACTTCTTCGTCACGAAGAACGGCTGGTTCTTCGTCCGTCTACGGCACAGGCTTGGGAACCGGCTTCACGTCGGTGTTCTGGCCCGAGACGATGCGCCACTGCTTCTGGGTGCGCTTCAGCACGTACCGCATCTGCGTGCGCAGCAGCCCCTCCTCGGTGTTCTGCACGCCCGGAGGGAGGCCCGTGTGACCGGTGACCTCGTGCAGCGTGTCCACCACGGCGATGTCCTCGCTGGGGAAGCGGATCTTGCGCACGGTGACCTTGGCATGGCTGGTCTTGAAGATGCTCGCGAAGATGGCGGCGTGGCGCGTCTCGATTTCCGCGCGGCCCTGGAACACCGTGCCGACGATGTTGATGAAGTCAGCGTCGTCCGCGAAGTCCCGCGTCCATGCCGCCGCGTCGTGGGCGTTCCAGGCCTCGGTCTGCGCCTTCACCCACTGGCGGAGGTCCTGCTCGTCCCGGGCGTGGTCCGGGGCCGTGCACGCCGTGGACACCAACACCAGACTCAGCGCCGCGACGATTCCGAAAGAAGAAGAGCGGGTCATGGCCGCAGTCTGCCATGAGGGACGGTGATGGAAGGAGCTCACTTGCGAGTCCCAGCGCACGGGGAGTCAGTCGAACTGGACCACGCTCCAGACGTTGCTGAAATCCATACATGCCAGCGCTTCCTTCTGACGGACATAGAATCCCGCAGAACCTGGCGAAGGCGTCCGGTGTCGAAGTGCATGGGAGCAATAGGTAGGGAATGTGGGATATCGCTGCCATGCCGAGCGACGTGGAGCTAGACTCTGACGGAGCATGCGACTGAGGGCATATGCGTCTTCATCCCTTGCTGTTCACCGTGTTGCTGGCCGCGTGCGCCTCCCAGGGGCCCGCGTCACATCCGGTCTTCTTCATGCCCCAGGCAGCCGCGGTGGCTCCCGCCATCCCTGCCGAGGACTACGGCACCGCGCATCCGTTCGTGCTCGTGGACTCCGCACCAGACGGGCGGTGGCTCCTCGCCTGCCAGGCACGAGAGGACACCAACGGCGATGGGCGCATCGAGACCGTCTTGGGCTTCCACGGAAACATCGTGGGTGACGCGCTTCGCCCGTACCTCTTCCTGGAGCCCGGAGCGGGCATCCGCATCGACGAGGTGCTCGCCGTGGCTCCCACGGGACGCTTTCTCGTCCTGGTGCGTGACACCACGCTCTGGCTCCTCGACGTGGAGACCCGCGAGGAGAAGGTGCTGGTCTCGGATGTCACGCCCGACACGACGAGCCCCCATCCACCCATCCGCGCCAGCTTCTCCCGGGATGGCCTGCGGCTTCTCTACCTGCGTCCCGAGGGCGGGCGCCCCGTCGCCGTCGTGCGAGACCTGCTCCAGGGGACCGAGCGTGTGCTCGATGCGGGTCGTGGCCTGCTCGGACAGGCCCTGCTGGATCCCTCCGGTCAGTGGGCGGCGTTCGACGTGGTGGAGGACACGAACTCGGATGGAAAGGAGAGCTGGCCCAAAGAGGACACCACTCTCGCACCCGCCACATGCCGGGGGCCGGTCATGTCCAGTTCGCACTTCGGCTGGGAGGGCGACACCCCCGTGCGCCGCTACCGCCGGCTGGAGGGAGGCCCCCTCCTCCAGGGCGACGACGTCCTGCAACCCATGGGTAAAGGAATGCTGCGTCGCGCTCTGGACCGCTCCATCGCTCTCGAGCATGCGGATGGACGGCGGGAGACCTGGGTCCCCTCGGGCTGCAATGGAACCCTGTTGTTCGCGGACGCGGCGCACGAGCAGGTCCTGGTGGTCTGCGAGACACAGCCGGACCTCGGCCCCCTGGAATTGCACGGCGCCAGGGTTCATCAACCCCTGGGTTGGCAGATGTCTCCCCCATTTTCGGACCGGTACATCCACGTGTCCGGAAGCGACGGAAGGCTGCTGTCGTTGTTTGTTGCTTCCGAGCTCGAGCCTTCCAATGCGGTGCACGCCGTCATCGATCTGGAGCGGCGCACCGTCCGAGTGGTGCCCTTGGGGCAGGTGGTGGCTTCCCTGGGGGCGCATGCCCTCCTGGAGGAGAGCATCAGACCTGCTGAGCCCGGCGGCCAGTGGGGAGATCGGCTGTGGCTCTGGAACGTGGGGACAGGGTTTCCACCGAACGTCTTGAGCGAATCGACGGACTCCGGGCTGCTCTGGGCGGGCGACACGGTGCTCGTCATGGGGAAGCGGATCGACTTGCGAACGGGCAAGGTGCTGGGGGATGCCTCGGGCGGGGCTCTAGCGCTCGATATTCGAGGTCGGGTTCTGCGCCCGAGTCCCACCGCGGTGAAGGAACCGGGCGCGTCGGCCCAATCCGGTCCTGTCCGGTGGGAGCCCGCGCTGAAGGCTCACTGATCCCAGCGCACGCGGTACGAACAGGCGTGGCCGTTGAAGTCGAAGGGCTCCACGCGGATGTTCTTCGCGCCGGCCCGGGTCAGCCCCGCTTCGATGATGCCCATGTGGTAACCCGGGTTGCCGTTGCACTCGCTCACCTTGATGGTGTGGTCCGCGCGGCCGTGGGTGATGAGCTCGGTCTTCAGGTAGTTGTTCACCGTGGCGAAGCTCTCCTGCATGCGGGAGAGCACGCGGTCGGGCCCGAAGATGGGCCACAGGGACACGAGCGCCTTGCCCAGCAGCGTGTGCTCCAGGCCTTTGATGACGCCCATGCCGAGCCGCCGGTAGCCTTCCTTCGCGTCCACGTCCGGGTAGAGGTAGCGCGCGGTGATGCCCAGGGCCTCCGCGAAGACGTGACGAGGCGTGTGGTGCGGGATCTTCTCGTCCAGGTTCAGGCCGATGGCCCGCAGCCGGTCCTTGAGCTCCGGCGTGAGGCGCGTGCCCACGGAGCGCAGGAAGAGCCCCTCGATGGCATGGCGGTAGACGATCTCTTCACTCAACGCGGCACCCATCCCATGCGTCCGACCCAGGCCGGGGCGGGACGTGCTGGAGCATCCCTGGATTGTCCCTGCAATGCACACGGGCGCGGGGCCCACCTGCTGGGCATCGGCGAGGCAAGGGGGTGCCGCGGCCGACGCCCATGACCGCGCCGTTCGATTCGCACTCGCGGTGAAGTAGATTCACACCCTTCCGCGAAGCACACAGGAGCCACCATGAAGCTGATATCGAGCAGTGCCATCGTGACGGGGTCGGGCCAGGGCATCGGACTGGGAATCGCCGCGCGCCTCATGCGGGACGGAGCCAACGTCCTTCTCTTCGGGCGGACCCGGGAGAAGGTGGAGGCGACCGCCGGCGAGCTCAACCGGATGATGGAGGGGCGCGCGCGGGCCGTGCCCTTCGCGGGCGACGTGGTTCGCGCGGAGGACGTGGCGCAGGCCATTGAGGTTGCCACGCGTGAGTTCGGCCTCCCGGGGATCCTGGTGAACAACGCAGGGTCGGCCACCCTCCGCCCGCTCCTTGAGTTGCCGGCGGAGGAGTTCGACCAGATCCTGGCCATCAACCTCAAGGGGCCCTTCCTGTTCACCCAGGCGCTCGCGAGGGCGCTCGTCGCCGCGAAGCAGCCGGGCTCCATCGTCAACATCTCCTCGTTGAATCAGACGGCGGTGACGGATGGGCTCGCCCACTACTGCGCCTCCAAGGCGGGGCTCGCGAACTTCTCGAAGGTCGCGGCTTCGGAGCTGGGGCGGTACGGCATTCGTGTGAATGTCGTGGCCCCGGGCGCCATCCGCACCCCCCTGGCCGAGGGTGCCGGCCTCATGAAGGGCGCCATGGGGCGGGAGTTCCTCGCCCATACGCCGCTTGGAAAACCGTGTGGCGAGCCGGAGGACGTGGCGAAGGTGGTGTCGTTCCTCTGCAGCGACCTTGCGTCATGGATCACCGGTGACACCCTCGCCGTCGACGGTGGCAATCACATTCGCGGGCTGCACAGCTACGCGGACACACTGGGCCTCACCCGTCCCGTGGAAGGCTGAGTCGTCCGCCGCTTGGCTTCTCCAGCACGCGCCCGTAACGGCCACGTTACGGGTGCGCTCGAAAAAGCGCGCGCGAAACCAACCCAGGGAGTGGTCACAACCTGAACAGATTTTCAAGGGCGCAAACGCGCGGCGGTTCGGCTACAGGGCGGCGCATTCCCTGACACGGCTGCTCCCGTCAGCCCGTGGGTGCCCCAGATGCATGCCTCCGCTCCTGAAGTGCCTCTCTCCTCACCGCCCCGCGCCAGCCGCCTCAAGCGATGGATCATCGGCGTGGTGCTCCTGCTCGCGGTCTTCGCGGGGCTCGTGGCCGTGAAGGCGGGCCAGATCGTCTCGATGATCAACGCCGGTGAGACCTTCGTGCTGCCGCCTGAGTCCGTCACGTCCACCCAGGCGGAGTCCTTCGGCTGGCAGGGGACCCGGAGCGCCGTGGGCACCGTGATGGCGCTTCGGGGCGTGACCCTGAGCGCGGAGCTGCCGGGCGTCGTCAACGACATCCGCTTCGAGAACGGCGCTTCGGTGAAGAAGGGCCAGGTGCTCGTTCAGCTCGACACCTCCAGCGAGCAGGCCCAGCTGGCCGGCGCCGAGGCCGACGCGGAGCTCTCGCGGCTGAACCGCGAGCGCGCCGAGAAGCTCAACGCCCAGGGCGCCAATACCCAGTCGGACCTGGATGCCGTCCGCGCGCGGTCGCTCCAGTCCTCCGCCACCGTGGCCCACCTGAAGTCCCTCATCGCCAAGAAGACCATCCGCGCCCCCTTCGATGGCCGCATCGGCATCCGCCAGGTGGAGCTGGGCCAGCTCGTCTCCCCGGGCAACCCCATCGCGTCCCTGCAGTCCTCCACCCCCGCGCTCGTGGAGTTCCAGCTGCCCCAGCAGGCGCTGGCCCAGGTGAAGCAGGGTCAGAAGGTGCGCCTGCGCGTCGACGTCTTCCCGGGCGAGTCCTGGGAAGGGGACCTCACCACCATCAACCCCGAAGTGGAGCTGTCCTCCCGCAACGTGCGCATGCGCGCCACCGTGCCCAACGCGGACGGCCGGCTGCTTCCGGGCATGTTCGCCAGCGTGGAGGTGCTCTCCGACGCCAGCGAGCAGGTGGTGGCCATTCCCGCCACCGCCGTGCTCTTCGCCCCCTACGGTGACTCGGTGTTCACCCTCTCCGAGGGCAAGGACGCCGCGGGCAAGGCGGCCCTGCTGGCGCGGCAGCAGTTCGTGCGGCTGGGAGAGCGCCGGGGTGACTACGTCGCGGTGACGTCCGGCCTGAAGCCCGGGCAGACGGTGGTCAGCAGCGGCGTCTTCAAGCTGAAGAACGGCATGGCCGTCGTCGTGAACAACGCGCTGGCGCCGCCCGTCGAGGTCGCTCCCCTGCCGGTGAACCCGTAGGGCCGCGAGAGGCGAACCCATGAACTTCACCGACCTCTTCATCCGGCGTCCGGTCGTGGCGCTGGTCGTCAACCTCATCATCATCATCGCCGGCCTGCAGGCCCTGCGCTCGCTCAACGTGCGGCAGTACCCGCGCAGCGAGAACGCCGACATCACCGTCACCACGGTCTACGTCGGCGCCAACGCGGAGCTCGTCCGTGGCTTCATCACCACGCCACTGGAGCGCGTCATCGCCGCGGCGGATGGCATCGACTACGTCGAGTCCACGAGCTCGCAGAACGTCTCCATCATCCGCGCCCGGCTCAAGCTCAACTACGACGCCAACCGCGCCCTGAGTGAAATCAGCGCCAAGGTCGACCAGGTTCGTGGCGACCTTCCGCCCGAATCCCAGGTCCCCGTGATGGGCATCGAGTCCGCGGACAGCCAGTTCGCCGTCGCGTACCTCAACTTCACCTCTGACTTCCTCGAGCAGAACGAGCTGTCCGACTACCTGGTGCGCGTGGTGCAGCCCCGGCTGTCGTCGGTGGAGGGCGTGCAGCGCGCGGACATCCTCGGGGCGCGCACGTTCGCCATGCGGGTGTGGATGAAGCCGGACCAGATGGCCGCGCTCAACGTCAGCCCCATCCAGGTCCGTCAGGCGCTCGCCACGAACAACTCGCTCGCGGCCGTGGGCCAGACGAAGGGCTCGCTCGTGCAGGTGAACCTCACGGCGAACACGGGTCTGCGTTCCGTGGAGGAGTTCAAGCAGCTCATCGTCCGCAAGGATGGCGGCGCGGTGGTCCGGTTGTCGGACGTCGCGGACGTGGTGCTCGGCGCCGAGGACTACGACACCGACGTGACGCTCAACGGGAAGACGGCCGTGTTCGTCGGCATCTGGGCGCTGCCCAACGCCAACTCGCTGGACGTCATGCAGCGCATCCGCCTGGAGATGGACTCGCTCAAGAAGGACCTGCCCGAGCAGATCCACGGCGGCGTCGCCTTCGACGGCACGGACTACATCCAGAACGCCATCGACGAGGTGGTGAGCACGCTCATCGAGACGCTCATCATCGTCGTCATCGTCATCTTCCTGTTCCTGGGCTCCGTGCGCTCCATCCTGGTGCCGGTGGTGGCCATTCCGGTGTCGCTCATCGGCACGGTGTTCCTGATGCAGGTGTTCGGCTTCACGGTGAACCTGCTCACCCTGCTCGCGGTGGTGTTGTCCGTAGGCCTGGTCGTGGACGACGCCATCGTCGTGGTGGAGAACGTGGAGCGCCACCTGCGTGACGGACTGCGCCCGGTGGACGCCGCCATCAAGAGCGCGCGCGAGCTGGTGGGTCCCATCATCGCGATGACGCTCACGCTCGCCGCGGTGTACGCACCCATCGCCTTCCAGGGTGGCCTCACGGGTTCGCTGTTCCGCGAGTTCGCGCTCACGCTGGCCGGAGCCGTGACCCTGTCGGGCGTGGTGGCGCTGACGCTCTCCCCGATGATGTCCTCCGTGCTCCTGAAAGCGGGCCACGAGGACAAGGGGCTCGCGGGCGTCATCAACCGCGGCTTCGAGCGTCTGCGGGCCGCGTACTCCCGCTCCCTGGACAGCTCGCTGCTCGTCCGCGGGCCCGTCTACGCGGCGTGGATCTTCCTGAGCGTGCTCGCCCTGGTGATGTTCAACCAGTCGGCCCGGGAGCTGGCGCCCGTGGAGGACCAGGACTTCGTCATCGGCATCATGAGCACTCCGTCCAACTCCACCCTGGATCAGCTCAAGCCGTCCGTGACCAAGACGAGCGAGTTGCTGATGGACATGCCGGAGTCCAGCTTCAACTTCCAGATTGTCCAGCCGAGCAACGGCTTCTGGGGCCTGGTGCTGAAGCCGTACAAGGAGCGCCAGCGGACCACGGCGCAGGTGCTGGCGGAGGCGCAGGAGCGGGTGAACACCATCCCGGCGGTCCAGACCTTCACCCTCCAGCCCCCCGCGCTGCCGGGCGGTGGCAACTTCCCGGTGGAGTTCGTCATCGCGTCCACGGCGGAGGCGGAGGAGCTGCTGGGCTTCGCGCAGCAACTCCAGGAGAAGGCGACGCAGAGCGGGATGTTCGCCTTCCCGCCCATCATCGACGTGAAGCTGGACCAGCCCCAGTCGGAGCTCGAGGTCGACCGTGAGAAGGTGGCGCAGCTGGGCCTGAACCTGGGGACCGTGGGCCAGGACCTGGGGACCGCCGTGGGCGGCAACTTCGTCAACCGGTTCAACATCGCCGGCCGCAGCTACAAGGTCATCCCGCAGGTCCTTCGCTCCTCCCGCCTCACCCCGGAGCAGCTCAAGGACATCCACGTCACCGGTCCGGACGGCAAGCTCGTGGCCCTGTCGGCCATCGCGTCCATTCAGGACAAGGTGGCGCCCCGGTCGCTCAACCGCTTCCAGCAGCTCAACGCGGTGAAGCTCAGCGGCGTGGCCATCCGTCCGCTGGATGAGGCGCTCACCTACCTGGAGACGGAGGCCTCGCGCATCCTGCCCGCGGGCTACCGCATGGACTACACGGGCGAGTCCCGGCAGCTCCGCACGGAAGGCGACTCGTTCGCTCCGGCGTTCGGGCTGGCGGTGGTGTTGATCTTCCTGGTGCTCGCGGCCCAGTTCAACAGCTTCCGGGATCCGCTCATCATCCTCGCCGGGTCGGTGCCGCTGGCGCTCTTCGGCGCGCTGATAACCACGTTCCTTCGGATGCCGAACCCGATGATGCCGTACTTCACGGACAGCTTCACCACCACGCTCAACATCTACTCGCAGGTGGGGTTGGTGACGCTGGTGGGACTCATCGCGAAGAACGGCATCCTCATCGTGGACTTCGCCAACCGCCTCCAGGAGGAGGGCAAGTCGAAGCTCGAGGCGGTGAAGGAAGCGGCCTCCGAACGGCTCCGTCCCATCCTGATGACGACGGTGGCCACGGTCGCGGGCCACTTCCCGCTCGTCCTGGTGTCGGGACCGGGCGCGGCGGCGCGCAACAGCATCGGGCTCGTGCTGGTGACGGGCATGGCGCTGGGCACGCTCTTCACCCTCTACTTCGTGCCGGCCATCTACCTGCTCATCGCCAAGACGCGCACCGTGGCCGCCAGCGAAGCACCGGAGCTCCAGCAGGCGCCCGACGCCGCCACGTAGGCGAGGGCTGAAGCAGCGCCGTTGGTTGAGCCGCCTGGAGGCACCTGCCCCAGGCGGCTCTTCTTTTTAGCGACGGGACAGCGCGAGCTTCGCGCCGACCGCGATGAACACGCACCCCGTCACGCGGTCCATCCCGGGAGTGATGGCGAGGATGCCCGCGGCCACGAGGAACGTCAGCAGGGAGGAGGTGACTGTCATTGCCGCTACCTCAAGCCCCTCTCCGGAGTGCGCATGCGGATGGAGAGCGCGCGGCAGCCCGTGGCGGACTCCGCGTCGTCGGGCGGGGCCCACGCTCCGAGCGAGTGGTAGAGCCTGCCCTCTCGCCGCTCCAGGTAGAGGATCATGTTGAGCGGCCAGCCACTGCCCTGGAACAGATGCCGGTCCATGGGCGTGGGCTCCTGGCTGACGCGCAGGCCGCGCTCGTGAGGCGGGCCAATGCGGTGCCAGTCCGGGTGCAGGTGGATGGAGCCGAGCACTTCCAGTCCCTCGGCCTCGGCCTCGGCGGTGATGCGCAGCAGCTCGCGGGGCTCACACCAGTAGCCGCGCCTCCCGTTGGCGTAGCAGGCGCCGAAGCGGGGGATGATGGCCGCTTCGAACTCCTGGAGCACGGTGTCGTCCGTCTCGCGGATGTTGGTGGCGAAGCCCACGCGCTCCACGTGCATCACGTCGTCCGTGAAGCGGCCCAGCAGCACGGCCCAGCTGCGTGGCGGAAGCTCCGGCGTGCACGCCGCGTACTCCCGGACGGCATCCGCCATGAAGTCAGACAGCGCCGCTGGGTCCATGAGCACGACGTCAGCGCTCATTCGCCGGACTCCGGCGTGGGGAGGCGGCCCGCGGCCCGGTCCTCGCGCAGCTGCGTGATGAGGTGGCGGGCCATGCGCTCCTCGAAGGCGGCGGCGCTGTCTGGCGTCCACGGATAGAAGCCCTGGCCCGTCTTCAGGCCCAGCTCGCCCTGGTCCACCTTCTGGGCGAGCACCGGCGGCACCGGACGCCCCGAGCCGCGCAGGACATGGGTGATGAAGTCCAGGCCCACGAGGTCCAGCCGGTCGAAGATGCCGGAGGCCCCCAGGCGCCGCCCGATGCCCTGGGTGAGCACGCGGTCCACCATCTCCGGCGTGGCCACTCCCTCCTGCACGATTCGGAAGGCTTCGCCAATGAGCGCCTGCTGCAGGCGCGGGCCCACCGAGCCCGGCACATCCTTGGTGAACACCACGGGCGACTTGCCCAACTCTTCAAGGAATCGCCGCACTGTCTCCACCGCGTCGGGTGAGGTCTTCTCGCCAGGGATGACGTCCACCAGCGGCACCAGGTGCGCGGGCAGGTAGTAGTGCGCGGAGAGGACACGCTCCGGGTGCGCGCAGTCTCGGGCAATGGCTGTCACGCTCAGCGCGGTGGTGTTGGTGGCGAGCAGGGTGTCCGGTGACGCGAGCCGGTCCAGCTCCTTGAAGAGTTGCTGCTTGAGCGCCAGGTCCTCGGGGATGGATTCGATGACCAGGTCCTGGACCACGGCGGCCTCGGCGAGCACCGTGGTGCGATGGATGCGCGCGAGCGCGGTGGTGCGTTGCTCAGCGCCGAGCATCCCCGTCTCCACCAGCAGCGCGGCGTCGCGCTCCAACTTCACGCGCGCTGCCTCGCTGCTCTCCGCCTGCCTGTTGAAGAGCACCACGTGTCTGCCGGCGATGGCGAGCTCGAGTGCGATGCCGCACCCCATGGCTCCGCCGCCAACAACGCCAATCCTCATCAGCCGCTTGTGTCCCATGTGCCGCGAGCGTGGCCGCCCTCCGCACGCGTGGCAATCACTTGAATGGCGGCTGCAATTGTCCAGGACGCATGCGTGACGCGCCGAGCCTTCAGCGGCGTCACGGATTCACAAAGCGCCCGTGCTGCTCGCCTTCAGGGCGCGCACATCCCGTCCGACGGGCCCTTGCCTGCCTCCCCAGACAGACGGGGCGTGCATGACGATATTGCGCTCATGCCGCAGCTTGTCATGTGCCGGCGCTTCAATGGATTCAGCGCGCGTCAACGCGCGAGGAGGAGCACCCATGCTGGATACCGAACGTGTTGGCGAGCCCCTTCGTCGTCTTGAAAGTCGCATCCTGCTGGCCGAGGCCCGGAGGGCCGTGCCGGAAGCCTTCGACTCTCAGGGCCGGCTGCTCTCTCCCGTCGCTGGGAAGTGGGTCCAGCCGCCTGCCTGGTTCAATGCCATCTCGCCCATTGACGGCAGCGTCCTCGCGGAGCTGCCGCTGCTTGGCGCCGCCCAGGTCGCCACGGGGGTCGAGCAGGCAGCGGCGGAGTTCGCGCCCTGGGCGGCCCGTCGGCTCAATGACCGCGCCCGTGTCGTCGCGGAGGCGGTGGTGTTGCTGCATGCGCACCGGGATCTGCTCGTCCGGATTCTCGCGTGGGACATCGGCAAGACGTTGCCCACGGCCTCCAACGACGTGGACCGGTGTCTCGCGGGCATCGCGTGGTACCTGGAGCAGATGGACCGGATGATCGATGGCCGCAAGCCGCTCGGCCTGGTCTCGAACATCGCCTCCTGGAACTATCCCTTCTCCGTCCTGCTGCTCAACGTGCTCGTGCAGTCGCTCGCGGGCAACTCGGTCATCGCGAAGATTCCGACCCAGGGCGGCGGCGTCTCACTCACGCTCGCCTTCGCGTTGCTGCGCCGCGCGGGCCTTCCCGTCTCGCTCGTCGGTGGACGCGGAAGGGACCTCTCCGAGGCGCTCGTCGGCCATCCCCACATCGCGGGCGTCGCCTTCATTGGCGGCCGCGCCAACGGTGGCGAGGTCCACCGCCGCCTGCGTGAAACGGACAAGCGCTACGCGTTGGAGATGGAGGGCGTGAACGCCTACGCCATCACGCACTTCACGGATTGGGACGGGCTCGGCGAACAGATTCGCGCGGGCTTCGACTTCGGCAAGCAACGCTGCACCGCCTACACCCGCTGGGTCGTCGAGAAGTCACTCGTACCGAAGTTCGTCCGGACGTATGTCGATACCGTCTCCGCGTTGCGTGTCGGCAATCCGGTCCTGGGGGCGCACGTGGACTTCGGGCCGCTCATCTCCCCCAGCAAGGCCAAGGAGCTCCGCGCCCTCATCGCCGAGGCGGTGAAGCAGGGCACTCAGGTGCTGCATCAGGGGATGCTAGCGGAGGACGCCTTCACCGCTCGGCAGGAGCGCGGTGCATACCTGCCGCCCGTGCTGCTGTTCGGCATCCCGCGTGACAGTGAGCTCTACCTGCGCGAACCCTTCGGCCCCGTCGACATCCTGGTGTCGGTGGACTCCGAAGAGGAGCTGCTGCGGGAGGCCAACGTCTCCAACGGCGCGCTCGTGGCCTCGGTGGCGACGGACGACCCGGAGCTCGCCCGGCGCATCGCCAAGCGGCTCCATGCCTTCAAGGTGGGCATCAACGCGCTGCGTTCGCGTGGCGACCGTGAGGAGTCCTTCGGAGGCAGGGGCGGCTCATGGGCAGGCGCCTTCGTTGGTGGCACCCACCTGGTGCGCGCCTTCACGGACGGCCCGCATCCCATGGAAGGCAACTGGCCCGATTGAAGCGTTCACCCGCGCGTCAGTTCCAGGGGGACACGCGGCGTGGCAGCATGGTGCGACCTTGAGTCAAACGGGAGCGCACGATGCAGGCATTGAGGAACGCGGGCACGGTGTTGCTTGTGCTCGCACTGGGCGGTGGGGCTTTCGCGGAGGAGGACGGAATCTGGTCGCCCAATGACCAGTTCCACGAGCCGAATGGGGATTGCGAGCTCGTGGCCGTCCTCCCCTCGCCCAAGGGCGCCTGGGGCGTGGTGGGGCACACCTGCAATCGATTGAACGGCGAGCCCGTGGGCAGCGTCGTGGTCATCGACGCCCAGGGCAAGCGCGCCACGTCGCCGGCTTCCGTGGCGCTCGAAGCCGCGTCCGACCGGGACCGCATGAAGGAGCTGGTGCAACTGCTCGCCGTGCCTTCCGGGGGCTACATCGCGACGTATCGCTCCCGCGACGAGAAGGCTCCCAGAGGCGAGAGTGGGCCCGCGCCCGTGGCCCATGAGCTTGTCCGCCACACGGCGGCGGGGGCGAGGGCCGACGCCTTCAACAGCAAGGTGCGCGAGGCGCTGCTCGACAAGGTGGGCGCCTCGTCGTTCATCATCACCGCGGAGGTGGATGCGAAGTCGCGGCTCATCGTCGCGGCGTCAACGCCAGACGAGACCTACCTGAAGCAGGTGCCGCTGTGGCTGCTGCGCTTCACCCCCGAGGGCACCCTCGAACGCGCCGAGCGCTTCGACTCGGTCCTGAAGGAGCTCAAGCTGGGCTGGTATGTGTTGAAGCAGGTCCGTGCCCGGGCCGACGGAGGCCTCTTCCTGAGCGGCCGGTTCCAACCCGAGGGGATCCGGTCCGAGGTTCCCGTGCTCGCCCTCAACGCGCAGTGGAAGCCTGAACCGCGCTTCAACACGCCTCTCATCTCCTGGGCGATGAAGGGGGAGGGCGGCATCGAGTTGAGCCTCATCGCCCCCCGTGCGGACGGCTCGGTCGTCGGGGTGGGAGACGTTGTCCAGGGAGAGACGCGCGCGGACGTCATGCGCCTGACGTCCGACGGGCGGCTCGACCCCACCTACAAGACCTTCCGGCAGGAGGGGGCATATCCCCAGGGCCGCTTCATGCGCGTGCCGCAGATGGGGCTTGGACCGGGCGGGAGCCTCGTGCTGGCCCAGAACAACATCCCCGCCGTGGATCCGCCGGAGGGCCCCTGGCGTGCTCCGGGCCTGGTGCGCTTGAAGGCGGACGGCTCGGTGGATGCGCGGTTCCAGAAGGGACTCGGCGCGGGACTGCGCTACCGGAAGGCGGCGGCGGAAGTGAAGCGGAGTCCCGATGCCGCGGGTTTCCTCCGGATGGTGGCGGCGATGCCGGACGGGTCGGTGGTGGTGGATGGGCTCTTCGACGAGTTCGCGGGCCAGCCGGTGACACCGCCCATCCGGCTCGCGGCCGATGGCACCCGGGTGGCGGGCTTCCAGGCGCGATTCGAAACGGTCCTTCCGCCGAAGAAGGAGGTCCCCAACGCGACGACGAGCGCGTTCTTCCAGGCGGACGGCAAGACTCACTACGTCGAGTGCGCCCGGCCGGGAGAGATGACGGAGACGTTCCTCTACTGGACGAGTGGCGACATCTGGGGACACACCCCCTCGTGCGGGGTCCACCTCGGCGGGAGCATGGCCACACCCGCGGGGGCGTGGCAGCACTGCGATGCGCGGGTCCGCAGGGCCCAGGCCCAGGGGGCCACCTGCAAGGAGACGAAGGAAGCGCCGATGGGCCTCCGCCGCCGTCCGTGATCAGGGGCTCGCTGACGCCCTGGCCTCCACCTTCCAGCAGGCAGCGGTGTAGCGGACTTCCGCTCCGTGCACGAACGGCTCGAACGCGGCGCGGACCGTTTCGATGACGTGGGTGCGAGTCCGGTCGTCCGCGTCCTGGAGGACCCTGCTGAGGAGACCGAACCGGGTCAGGTAATTGACCAGCTCCTTCTCGGGCAGGGTGCAGGTGACATCGATGGGCTGGATGTCGATTCCGGCCCAGCCGCTCTCCTCAAGGATGCGGTGGACACGGTTCGAATCCGCGAAGGCGAACTGCCCTGGCGCGTCCGGCCGGCGTGCGGGGATGTTCGACACGAGCGGCGCCGCGGCGCGCTCGGCTGTCGTCATGAACGGATTCTCCGAAGGACTCCGCCACGCGATGGCCAGGAACTCGGCGTTATTCGTTGCGGCATGTCGCAGGTTCGCGAAGGCCCGGACGGGGTCCTCGAAGAACATGACGCCGAAGCGCGAGATGATCATGTCGAAGCTGGCGGGCTCGAAGGCGTGCAGCTGCGCGTTGGCTCGGATGAAGCGGGCCGGAGTGCCTTCCTGTTCAGCCCGGGCCCGGGCGGCGGCGAGCATCGGCTCCGAGATGTCGATGCCGGTGCAGTGGCCCTTCGTGCCCAGCCGCCGCGCGACCGCGAGCGTCGTGCTGCCCGTACCACAACCGACGTCGAGTACCTGGCGCGCGGAGCTTGTGACGACTGCTTCGGCGAGCAGGTCTTCAATCGGCTTGAACATTCCATCGAGTACCGCCTGCGCTTCGACCCAGGCGTGTCCGGCGGTGCCGTTCCATAGCTTCGTCTGCTCGTCCTCAAGCTGGCGCGTGTCATCCATGGGGATCTCCTCCTGCTTGCCTTCAAGAACCAGAAGCCGCAGGGTGCCACTTCAAGTCGACTTGAGGTCAAGAGGATGACTGAATTGGACATCACGGAGGTGGCGAAGCGCTCCGGCGTTCCCGCCTCGACACTGCGCTTCTACGAGGAGCGGGGGCTGATCGCCTCCATCGGCAGGCGGGGGCTGCGCCGTCTGTTCGGGCCCGAGGTGCTGGAGCGGCTGGCGCTGATAGCGATGGGGCGCGCCGCAGGCTTCACGCTCGATGAGATCGCACGGATGTTCGCGCCGGACGGGCGGCCGCGAATCGACCGGAAGATGCTCGCGACCCAGGCGGAGAAGCTGGACAAGACGATTCGCGAACTGAGCGCGATGCGCGACGGCCTGCGACACGCAGCGGCCTGCCCCGCGCCGAACCACATGGAGTGCCCCACCTTCCGCCGCCTCCTGCGAGGCGCAGCGTCAGGCGCGATGGGCGCGCGAAGGAGGAGGACACCGCGGCGGCCGTAGAGCCAGGACGAACTCAGTCATCAACCAATGGCGATCTCGGAGACTTCGTTGGGATCCAAGCCGCTGAGCCCCTCCAGAATCCAATCGATGCGTTCGAGAAGCGACTCATTCTTCGGGTTGCCTGCCAGTGCGTCCCGCAGCTTCCGGAGTTCATCCATCACCGCCGGCAGGTCTCCCACGTCGACAGTGGGGCCATTCTCGAACAGGGGAACCCACTTGAGTCCAAGCTTCTCGGCCGTAGGGAGCCACAAGGCGTGGTACGCCCCTTGGGTGGCAACCGGAATGTAGAGTGAGTCCCTGTCTTTCGCTTTGAATGTGATGAGAAATGCGACGGACATCAGCGGCTCTCTTGATGGTGGCCCATGGTGGCCCAGTCCGGGAGGGGCGGCAACCGGAGGTCAATGCCCCAGCGGACTTCGAACGTCCAGCCTGGATGAGCTGAGCGGAGCATCTGCAGCGCAGCCTCCACTCCTGCACGCAGTCCCGGAGTGTCCGCGTCGATGCGGAATTGCAAGCGACGGAAGCCTTGGATCTCCGCGAGAGTGGGGACCTCAGCCGAGCCCTCCAGAGTTGGCCGTGTTCCAGTCGCGGTACCTGTGAGCGCCTTGATGCGGGCGACAGTGCTCTTGAAGATATGCCTTCCGGCCCATTCCACTGGGTTTTTTGGTGGGTTTGACAGATGAAGCTCCCGCGCCGTCTTGTATTCGATAAGGAGCCGCTGGTGCATGTCGATCCCATCGAACTCTCCCAGGGACTGGTGATTCCCCTTGGGCGTTCGTTGGACGAGCTCCACTCCCCGAAAGAAGCGGGCTTCCATTATCTTTTGAGCCAATAGCCCCAGGGCTTCCCGTGGGCGCACTCCATGTTTCTCTCGAAAGAGATCGAGGCGCTTGTGAAGCCACTTCGCTAATTGGGCTTCTCCCAGCTTGCGCGCGAGGGCTGTCCCGCGCAGCGCGCGTACCATCCAGGACACCCCGCGAGACATCGCCAGCATGATCACGCCTTCCATGATGGCGCCGACCAGGGTCGCGACGGCCTCTGCGAATTCGCGCGCGGCGCGATCAATGGCGGCCGCGCTCCCCCGCGCCTCCCACACCGTGCCGATGAACTTGTGGAATGCCTTGGCGACCTTCCAGAGGGACTCCACCAGCCAGTTCAGCAACATGGCCAGTCCCAGCCACTCCAGGACGATGAGGCCGATCTCGAATCCGGCGGCTGCTCCTGGTGCGGCGCCGACTCCGCCTGCCAGCGCTCCGATTCCCGCTCCGATCGCGGTTGAAACCGCGAGCACCGCGATCCCGCCCAGCACCATCTCGGCCAACGCCATGACGATGTCTTGAAGGACCTTCTCCGTGTGCCGCGTGACGGACTCGCTGAGATACCGCGTGGAGAGGGCGACCGCGCGATGGAAGTCATCCCAGAGTTGGGTGACGCGCGCGACGGTGGATTCCAACGTCGTGGCGAGATTGAAGGATCGGGAGCCGGAATTGACGACGTCCGATAGGGATTGGGCGAAGTGACGACCCGGAATCCAGATCAAGGTGTCGCTGCGAAAGTGCACTTCACGCCAGCCCGTGGTTCCCGACGGCACCGCCAGGCGGTTCGTGTGTGCGAGGACATTGACGAAGAAGCGCAGGTCCTGACCCCACTGGGAGGCCAGATCGCCGTAATAGGCTTCCGCGATGGCAATGGCGGTTCCGGGCACGCCTGCTTCAACCCGATGCAGTCGCGCGCTGGGCTCGGGCAAATGGGTCCAGATGTACTCGGAGGCAGCGAAGCCCGTTTGCCCATGACGGGTGGAGATCTCAGCCCAGCCATCCTTCCATCGGCGGATGACCTGGACGGTCGTGTTGAAGGGCAGGGTCTGGATGATGTTCGACTCGGTGGTGCTCCGTGTCGCGCGAAGTCGTACCTCGGACGCCCCGTCCCACTGGATGATTCCCACACGGCCTACGGCTTCGCCGTCGTCGCGTACATCCCCCATGGTGATGTCTCCTGTCCAGGGACCTCCTCAATGATATACGAGACTCGCCCTCGCAGCGAAGCCCGGGTGAGTTCAGACATCAAAGCGGAATGGGGTGGCACTGGCGGATGGGCGCTGTGCGAACTGCTGACAGAAGCGGTTCAGCGTTTCGTAGGAGGCCGTGGGTAGGACGTCCCGGAACTCCAGATGGGTCACGAGGCAGAAGAGCGTGACCTCCAGGTAGCTCAGGTCCCGCTCGGGCGGGAGGGCGGCCAGCGCGGCGCTCGCGTTCTCCTCCAACCACGCCATCATGTTGAGCAAGGACTCACGGAGCTTGCGTGCGTGGGTCGTGCCCTCTCCGGCGCCAGCCATCTTCTCCATGACCAGCGTGACCTCTGTCGCCATGGCCTGAAGGGTGAGTTCCTGCATGTTCGCCAGCAGGGGCACGTCCAGGTCCTCCGGCCACACCACCCGGAGCCTGGGATTCGACTGTCGCCACAGCTCACGAGAGGTATTGAGCGCTCCGAACCAGACACCTTGAGCTGTCTTCAGGACGGGGATCCGGAGGGCGGGGTTGCCGCCATAGTCCTCCGGGTTCGTGGACAGGAGGTCCCGCACCACCTGGAAGGAATGGTCGACGCCCAGCTCCGCCGCGAAGAGCCGGGCAATGCGCGTGAAATGCGAGCTTGAACGGCCGATGAGGACAGGCTTGTCGAGCGTTGGCAGGGGAGCCTCCAGTCAATGTGACGTGGCAGGCTAACCCCATCTCGCCCCAACTCCACTCCCTATGGTCGGGAGGGCCCCTCCAGGGCCGCCATGATGATCCGCACGGCGATGTCCGGCTGGTCCCCTCCCATGTGGAGCGTGTTGACCGAATAGATGAGGCGCCGGCGCAAATCCCGCGTGGCGCCCATCCCGTTGTTGTAGCCGTGCCGGTCGCCCGTCTTGCCCCAGAAGATGACGCCGTCGATGTCGTGGCGCCTGAGGCCCGCGCTGTAGCTGGCGCGGCCGCCTCCCGCGGCGGGCAGGTCCGGGACGGTGAACAGCTCCTCCTGCTGCTTGCGTGGCAGCAGCCTGCCCTGGAAGAGCGCGACGAGGAAGCGGTCCAGGTCCTCGGCGGTGGAGATCATCTCTCCGGCGGCCCAGGGCACGGATTGGCTGGCTTCGGTGACGTCCACCAGGCAGCGCTCGCCGTAGGCGATGGCTCCCGCCGGACAGCCTGTCTCATCTGGCGCGACCTCCTCGTAGCCACGCGTGTGGCGCCCGGGAAGGGTCACGTCGTTGCCGGGCACGAAGGTGTCCCGCAGGTGCAGCGGCCGCAGGATGCGCTCGCGCACCGCGTCCCCATAGGGCCGGCCCGTCACCTGTTCGATGAGCAGCCCCGCCACGAGGTAGCCGATGTTGCCGTACTCCTGCTGCGTGCCCGGGGCGAAGCGGGGGCCCTGGGGGAGCGTCAGGGAGAGGAGCTCCCGGGGGCTGAAGCGCCGGAAGCGGTTCTCGAAGAACCAGTCAGGGTCCTTCTGCGGCACCGGCACGCCGGGCAGTCCGTGGGTGAAGTTGAGCAGCTGGCGCACGGTGATGGGCGCGTAGACGCCCGCGGGCAGCAGGCGCGGCAGGTAGTCCTGGACGGGCCGGTCCAGGTCCACGCGCCCCTCGGCTGCGAGCTGCAGCACGACGATGGCCGTGAACGTCTTCGTCATGCTGCCAATGCGGAAGTGCGCGTCCGCGGGCACCGGGGCGCCGGTGCGGATGTCGGCCACGCCGGACGTGCCCAGCCAGCGCCCGTCCGCGCCGCTCACCCGGACCAGCGCGCCGGTCACTTCCG
Organism: Corallococcus sp. AB030; assembly: GCF_003668965.1. Lineage (NCBI taxonomy): Bacteria > Pseudomonadati > Myxococcota > Myxococcia > Myxococcales > Myxococcaceae > Corallococcus > Corallococcus sp. AB030. The sequence continues at coordinate 34,872 of NZ_RAWQ01000032.1, read as the reverse complement.
CGTTCGGCAGGCCCGAGATGGCCTGTCGCAGCGCCTCGCGGTTCAGGGGCGGCAGGGGCGACCTCGCCGCCTCCAGCTCCTGTTCGCCCACTTCCAGCGCGGCACCGGCCGGTGCCTCCGGTCCGCAGGCGGGGGCCGTGAAGCTCGCGAGCAATGCCATACCCAGCCGCAGTCCGCGGTGCAGGACAGCCATGTTCCATCTCCTGTGAGGGAAGGGCCGGCGCTTTTTCCGGCCGGCGGATGGAACACCGGTGACCCCTGGCGGTGTCACCGGGCAGGGCGGAACTTCAATCCACCGCCACGTACAGCTGGCCGTCCTGGCCGATGGCGCCGGGGGAAAGCGACCATCCCTGGCCCTCCTGCATGAGGTAGAGCGTGCGCTTTCCCTCCGGCGAGCGCGCGGCCCCGATGAGCAGGTACCGGCGTGTCCGTTTCCCTCCGGTGAGCGTCAGCACGTCGTGCTTCACGCTCCAGGTGCCCTGGTCGTCGTCGGAGCCGAACTTCATCGCGCCCACCTGTCCGGACGCGCCCCCGTACTTGTATTGGAACGCGTGATTGGCGCCGAAGGTGTAGTCGATGCTGTAGGAGACCGCCGTCATGGTGGTGCCGCCGGTATAGGCGTTGACCCACTGGGCTCCGCTGCTGGTGCCGTAGATGAAGTGGCCCACCACCTCCGTGTCGTCCACCAGCGGCAGGCCCACGGGGCTCCCGCGCACACCCTTCAGCGCTTCCTCCACCCGGGCGTAGGACGTGTTCCAGGAGAACGAGGCCGACATGGCTTCGCCCAGGCCTCCGGGCGTCATGAAGCTCTGGATGAACACCAGCGGCTCCAGGCGGTCTCCTGCCTCCACCAGGTAGAGGCTCACCCGGAAGGACCGGTCGTTGTTCTTCGCGCGCACCACCGCCGCGGTGAAGAAGGCGCGGGCCCCATTGGACATGAAGCGCCGCATCACCAGTGGGTTTGGCTGTACGCCGTTCCAGTCCGCGCCAATGCGCTCCTGCCACACCTTCGCGAGCCGGCCCTCGGCGTCATCGAGCCCGGGCATGGCCGGCAGCCGGAGTGCTTCCACCCCCAGGGTGTTGCCCCGGTCGTCCCACTCGAGGATGAAGCGTCCGTCCTCCTGGGTCTTCCACCCCTGGGGCGCGTCGAACGCGAAGCCGCCGGGCTCGCCCGGGCTGCCGCCGCCGCGCGCCCGGCTCACCGCGCCTGGAGTTCCGGGCGTGTCGCTGTCTCCGGCGAAGAGCCCCAGGGCCATGAGCCCCAGGGTGCCGGTGCAGCAGAAGGCGCAGGCGCCTCCGACCATGAGGAGGATCCAGACGAGGGGACTCTTGGGACGGGCCATGGTGGGGTGCCTGGGATGGGGAGATGCGCCGTTCAGCCTCTTCTACGCGCTTCGGGCCCAATCTTCCCACACCCCCCATGGAGTGGATTTAACCGCGTTTAATCCCAGCCGTTCCGCGGGGTGCGTAGGGTGTCCGCCACCTGCCGCGATGGCAGGCCTTCGTGAGGGGGCAATCCATGTTGAACCACGTCGTGCGTTCGCTGTGCCTGGGTGCCGTGATGGCGTTTGCTTCCGCCTGTGGCGGGGCGATGGACGAGTCCGGGCCGGAGGAGGCGCTCGGGTCTGCTGAGCAGGCCGTCTGTCCTCAGGGAACGGCGGTCGCCGGGTGCCTGGACTTCGGTTCGGGCGGCTTCTCCGACGCGAGTTGTCCCGGGGGCATCAAGTGGAGCTACTGGGACTGCACGCAGTACAAGGCGGGCTCCGGGAGCAGCGTCCAGTGGTACCGCGCCAACTGCGGCTCGACGCAGTACTACATCTGCGGAGGGACCTACACGACGCCGCCGAACACGAACCCGCCGCGGTGCCTGAAGACCTGCTCGTAGGCGTCAGCGTCCCGCGCGCCGCAGGACGGCGGGCGTGAGCCCCGTCACCCGGCGGAACACCGTGGTGAAGTGACTCTGTGAGCTGAAGCCGACCGCGAGCGCGATGTCTCCGAGGGAGCGGGTCGTGTGGCTCAACTGGCCGCGTGCCCGCTCCACCCTCCGCTGCTGCACGTAGGCGTGCGGCGTCATGCCCATGGACTGCCGGAAGGCGCGGGTGAAGTAGAAGACGCTCAGCCCCGCGCGCCGGGCCAGCTCGCCCACCTGGATCCTCCGCGCGAGGTGCGCTTCGATGAAGAGCCGCACGCGGTGGAGCGCTGCCGCGGAGAGGCCACCGCGCCGCCGCGCCACTCGCGTCCCTCCGGGCTCCTGGAGCAGCTTCGCGACGCGGGCGGAATGACGGTCCTGCGACTTCCTCGCCTCGCCCAGGAACCGGGCGATGACCTTCAGTTCCGCCTCCGGCATGGGCGCCATCAACTGCAAGCCATCCGCCTGGACGGGGCCCCAGAGGGTTTCAATCCATTCGCGCGCATGCCCGGTGAGCGCGAGCTTCCTGTTGCTTCCCGAGCCCTCCCGCTGGACGTAGCCGGCGAGCTCCAAGCGCGCCACGTCGGCGCCGCGTGCGACCGCGCTCAGGGGCGCGGGGCCTCCGAAGTGCAGCTGCGCCAGACAGTTCAGCTCCGCGCGGCCGAGCGCGAGCACCTCTCCCACGGCGGAGTCGAACTCCGCGGAGGCTTCCTGGAAGCGGACGATGTCGGCGCCAATCTGGGCGAGCAGCGAGTGCCGGGGGCTCATGGAGAACACCGCAGGATTGAGAAAAACAGCACAAGGGCGCGAAAGACGTTCGCGGACACGGGACGCAAGCTGTCCCCATGATGAACCTGAAGCCCTCCGCGGCGGAAATCCTGTTGTGGCTCTTCGTGCTCAACCTGGGCGTCGCGTTCGGCGCGGGGCTCTATGAGCACCGCATCTCGCTCCCCCGGTGGCTCGACGTCACGGGCGGGCATTGGTCCTCGGAGGCGGCGCGGCAGGATGACGTGGGCCGGCGCTTCTGGGGCGTCGTCACCACGGGTCCGCTGACGCTGCTCACGCTGGCCAGTCTCTATTTCGCCACGCGGGCCACGGGGCCGCTGCGCTCCTGGTGGCTCGCGGCCGCGCTGGTGGTGCTCGTGGACCGGGTGCTGACCTTCTCGTACTTCATCCCCACGATGGTCCGGCTGATGCAATCGCCAGACGCTCCGGCGGCCGTGGAGACCGCCATGCGGTGGGCCCGGATGAACCAGCTCCGGCATGTCCTCGCGGGAGGCGCGTGGTTCGCCGCCCTTCAAGCCCTGTCATGGCTCCGGGTGACGAGAGGCGCGTGAGTCACGGCGCGTCCGGCAGGGTGTACTGGAAGTCGTAGGAGTGCTTCCCGCCCGGCGCGATGTCGATGGTCATCGAGCCGGCGAGCCCCGTGAGCTCGCCGGTTCCGGAGTCCGGTACCACGGAGATGACGAGGTCGGGCGCACCGCGCGTCATCACCCCGAAGTGCTGGAGCGCGAAGGTGCCGGCGCGGCCGTCCAGCGTCCCGTTGACGCGCTCCATGGCCACGTACCCCGCGGACCCCTCCACCGGCGTCCGCACCGCGATCATCTGTCCCTGGCTCGTGGCCTCCAGCGCACCGTGAAAGCGCTTGTCGAGCGTCATCCGGCACGGGGCCGCCTCCACCGCGCCTGCTTCCGGCGCCATGGGGGTGAGCTTGACGTCGAAAGGACCACTCGCGCGCTTCGTCATGGGTGTCTGCTCCCTTGTCTGGTGGCCGGACAGATACGCCAGGAGCCCCGCGCCTGGATTGCAAAAACGCGTCACCCCCGGCGTCTTAGGACTCGCTTAAGACCTTGGGCCTACTGTCACGGTCACTCCAAGGGGGCAGGGCGCATGAGTGACGATGAGCGGAATCACCACCACGGACTCCAGCAGGACCTGCGGGTCCTGGCGAAGCGCACGGACCGGCGGGAGCTGCTGCGCTGGATGGCCTTCACCAGCCTCATCCCCGTCATCGGCTGCGGAGGGCCGGACTCCAGCGGCAGCGGGGACACGTCGGGTTGCGCGAGGATTCCGGAGGAGACGGCCGGTCCCTATCCCGGTGACGGCTCCAACGGAGCCAACGCCCTGGTGCTGTCGGGCATCGTCCGGAGCGACATCCGCTCCAGCATCGCGAACGCGAGCGGCGTCGCGGCGGGCATCCCGCTCACCATCACCCTCACGCTGGTCGGCAGCGACGACAGCTGCACGCCGCTCCGGGGTTATGCCATCTACCTGTGGCACTGCGACCAGGCGGGGCGGTACTCCCTGTACTCGTCGGGCGTCACCCACGAGAACTACCTGCGCGGGGTGCAGGTGACGGACGAGGAGGGCAAGGTGACCTTCACCAGCATCTTCCCCGCCTGCTACAGCGGTCGCTGGCCGCACATCCACTTCGAAATCTACCCCTCGGTGGAGGCCACCTCCTCCTCGCGCAACAAGGTGGCCACGTCCCAGCTGGCCCTGCCGGAGGACGTCTGTGACACCGTCTACGCGACGTCTGGCTATTCGCAGAGCGTCCGCAACCTCAGCCAGATTTCGCTCTCCAGCGACAACGTGTTCAGCGACGGCGCGTCCACGCAGCTGGCGACCGTGACGGGCAACACCTCGGATGGCTATGCCGCGTCCCTGGTGGTGGGCATCAAGGTTTGACGCGTTTCCGGGCCCGCGGGGCGGCTACTTCGCCTTGGCGGGCGCGAAGTCGAAGGGCTTGTCCTGGGCGATGAGCATCACGCACTCGGCGTCCGGCGCGCACTGGTTGCGGTGCACCACCTTGCCGGGCTGGTCCCAGGTGCTGCCGGCCTCCACGGCGCCCGCTTCGGCGGCGCCCTCGCTGGTGTTCGTCATGCGGCCCTTCACCAGCACGCCGTGGTAGTCGGCGGAGTGGGTGTGCGGCCCGGAGTCGAACCCGGCGGGGAACTTCATCAGCAGGGCATACGGGCCCTTCTTCATGTCGCCCCAGAGCACGTGCACGGACGGGCCGCCCGGCATCATCTCCGTCCAGGTGAGCTTGTCATAGGCGGTCTGCTGGAACGCGGCGGACTCCTTGCCCTTGGCGGCGGCGAAGGTGAACGCGGAGACGACGGCGACGGCGGCGACGAGCTTGGGCAGGGTCTTCACGGGAGGCACTCCTCGGTGGAAGGAAACGCCGGGGAGGATGGCTTCTGGGCATCCCTGCGAAAATGCCCGATTCCGCAGGGCACCTCTGCGAAAGTGCAGGCCATGCCCGAATGGAGCGACCTGCGGCACTTCCTGGCCATCGCGAGGGAGGGGAACCTCTCCGCGGCGGCGCGGCGATTGAAGGTGGACCAGACCACGGTGGGCCGGCGCCTGGCCGTGCTGGAGAAGGAGCTGGGGGCACGGCTCTTCGACCGGACTCCCACGGGTCTGCGTCCCACGGCGGTAGCGCTGCGCATCCGTCCGGCCGCGGAGGCGGTGGAGGCGGAGGCGCTGCGGGTGGAGCGGCTCGCCAGCGGCGAGGACCTGCGTCCCTCCGGACCGGTGACCGTCACCGCGACGGACTCCTTCCTGGTCCACAACGTGATGCCGTGGCTGGCCGCGTTCCAGGAGCGCCATCCGGAGATCGAGTTGCAGCTGCTCTCCGGTTACGAAGCCCTGTCGCTGGTGCGGCGCGAGGCGGACGTGGCCATCAGGCTGGTCCGGCCGCAAGAGGCGTCGCTGCGGGCCCGGAAGGTGGCTGCCATTGGTGTCGTGCCGTTCGCGTCGAAGGCCTATCTCTCCCGCCGGGGGCCGGTGCGTTTCGACACGGGGCTCCAGGGGCACTCGGTGGTGGGGTACGCGCAGGACTCGCGGCGCTGGCCGGAGTCGAAGTGGCTGGACGTGCACGCGGCGAAGGCCACGGTGGCGCTGCGGCTGACGTCCATCCTGGGGCTGCTCCAGGCCGCGCGCGAGGGCCTGGGCGTGGCGCTGCTGCCGGCGTTCTTCGGCCACCTGCATCCGGAGTTGGTGCCTCTGCGTGACGCCCTGCCGGAGTTGGAGCGGACGGTGTGGCTGGTGTTCCACGAGGACCTGGCCCACAACGTCCGGGTGCGCGCGGTAGTGGACTTCCTGGCGGAGACCATCGGGAAGCAGGCGGAGGCGCTCGCGAAGCCTCCGGCCAGGTCCCAGAAGAAGCGCGCCCGGTGACGGGGCCGCGTCACCGCACGCCCGGAGTCACGGCGTGCCGAGCCGCTTGCCCCGGGCGAACTCCAGGCCCAGCAGGTTGCCGCGGTGGTGGATGGGATCCAGCGTGACCTTCTGGATGCGCCAGCCCTCCGCGGCCGTCTTCACCACTTCATGCGTATAGCGTCCCACCAGGGTCCACTCCTGGGGAAAACCATCCATGGTGAAGAAGTGGGACACCTCCGCGTAGGCGTGCACCGTGCCGCGCGTGGGGCTGGTGAACTCCGTGCGCACCGTGTTGGCCGTGGCGTGCTGCACGCGGGTGAAGCACTCCAGCGCCTTGTTGCCGAACTGCGCCAGCACGGCGCGCGGCGCGGTGGAGGGCGGCACTCCCATGAAGCGGGAGTAGTCCGACGTCACCTCCGGGGCGAAGACACGCTCCCACCGGGTCCAGTCGCCTGTGTCCTTGCCATGGTCGATGGCCTGCCCGTACTCGGCCACCAGCTCCTGCACGGCAATCCAATCCAGCGTGTACTCCAGGTTCTTCTCGCGCATCTCCGTCTGCCTTTCTGGAAGAGGGGATGCACAGGCTTTCACCCTCCGTGGAGTCGGAGCAAGCCGAGGATGCGCCGCTCAGAGGGGAGGGCGTCACGGCTCCGAAACGGTGATGCCCATGCCCCTGGGCGTGTCGGACAGTCCGATCACTTTCGCCCGGGCGCTCGCTTTCCACTCCAGTTCGACCGTGCCGGGGGTGGCGTCCGGCTGCACCTGGACGGTCAGGTTCGTGGCCCACTTACACGATGCTCCCATCTCGCAGGTCTCATCCAGGATCACGACGGTCCGCGCCACCACGTCCTCCCCCGTCTTCAGCACGACGGGCTGCGTGGGCACGGCCGGGTCGGGGCTGGCCTTGGACAGCGAGACGCGCATCCACGGCAGCGCTGTCCGCGAGGGGTCCGCTGGCGTCCACCGCGCCTTCACCTGCACCGTCAGCTCCACCTGGGCCTTCTTCGATGGTGGCTCCGACGCCGTGACCTTCACGGTGATGGAGCGCGTGAGATTGGGCGCCTCGGTCGTGAGGGTCAGGGGCGCGCTCGTGTGGGGCTCGGAGACGATGTCCTCGAAGCTGTTCCTGGACGTGGCCACGACGCTGGCGCATGCGAACAGCAGGAGCAGCCGCGAGGCCCAGTGGCGCAGGCGGGGGGACTGGGGGGCTTCACGGGTGGAGAACATGGGCCTGGGGCTCACCGGTAGTGGACCGCGATGCGCTTTCCATCGAGCAGGTGGATGTCGATGTCCATGTCGTAGATGTCGCGGAGCACGGCGGGGCGCATCAGCTCCTCCGGCGTCCCCTGGAAGGCGACCTTCCCGGCGCGCATGGCGATGACGTGGTCGGAGTAGCAGGAGGCGTAGTTGAGGTCGTGCAGCACCAGCACCACGCACTTGCCCAGCGCGTCCGCCGCGCGCCGCAGCTCCTTCATCATGGCCACGGCGTGTTTCATGTCCAGGCTGTTGAGGGGCTCGTCCAGGAGCACGTAGTGGGTGTCCTGGCACAGCACCATGGCCACGAAGGCGCGCTGGCGCTGGCCTCCGGACAGCTCGTCCAGGAAGCGGTTCGCGAGCGGCTCCAGGCCCAGGTGGTGGAGCGCCCCCTCCACGAAGGCGCGGTCCTCCACCGTGGGGCGGCCCTTGGAGTGCGGATAGCGGCCGAACGTCACCAGGTCTCGCACGGTGAGCCGCGAGGTGACGGCGTTGTCCTGCCGCAGGATGGCCAGCCTTCGCGCCAGCGCGTCGCCGGGCGTGCGGACCACGTCCATGCCGTCCACCAGCACCGTGCCGGAGGACAGCGGCAACAGGCGGCTCACCATGGACAGCAGGGTGGACTTGCCGGCGCCGTTGGGCCCGATGATGGACGTCACGCCCGTCTCCGGGAACTGGAGCGTGACGTCGTCCACCACCACGGTGTCTCCGTAGCGGCGGGACACGTTCCGGGCTTCGATCATCGCAGCACGCCTCGCATCAACAGGGTGATGAACATCAGGCCGCCCAGGAACTCGATGATGACGCGCAGGTTGGCGCCAAAGGAGAAGACGCGCTCCAGCACGAGCTGACCGCCCAGAAGGCCAATCACGGCCAGGAACACGGCGGCCGGCAGCACGTGGACGTGCCGGTGCGAGCGCACCAGCCCGTGCGCCAGGTTCGCCACCAGCAGCCCGAAGAAGGTCACAGGCCCCACCAGCGCCGTGGACACCGACACCAGCACCGCCACCACCGCCAGGAGCCGCGACACCGTGCGCCGGTGGTCCACGCCCAGGTTGATGGCCACGTCCCGCCCCAGGTTCAGCACGTCGCAGGTGCGCATCAGGCTGAAGCCCAGGACGGACGCGCCCAGGGTCATCAGCGCGGAGACGATGAGCAGGTCCGGGTCCGGGTTGTTGAAGCTGGCGAAGAAGCGGTCCTGCAGGAAGTCGAACTCGCCCGGCGCGATGAGGCGCTGGAGGAAGCTGGACAGGCTGCGGAACAGCACGCCCAGCACCACGCCCGTGAGCAGCAGCAGGTGCACGCTGCGCCGGCCGCCCTCGAACAGCCAGCGGTGCAGCACGGCGGAGAAGACCACCATGATGGCGACCTCCACCGTGAAGAGCAGCCGGCTGTCCAGGCTCGCCATGGTGCGCGAGCCCAGGAAGAAGAGCAGGCTTGTCTGCAGGAGCAGGTAGAGCGTGTCGAAGCCCATGATGGCGGGCGTCAGGACGCGGTTCTCCACCACGGTCTGGAACAGCACCGTGGAGACGGCGATGGCGTAGCCCACCAGCAGCACCGTGGCGACCTTGCGCGCGCGGAACGGCAGCACGAAGTCCCACTTGCCGCCCGCGTCCACGGTCATGAACACCACCACGCAGAACGCGGCCAGGCCCCCCAAGAGGAGCAGCCGCCGCTCATGGCCCTCCAGGCGCAGCGCGCTAGCCGACACGGTCGTCCCTCCGCAAGAGCAGGTGGAGGAAGAGGAGGCTGCCCACCACGCCCGCCACGGTGCCCACGGGAATCTCATAGGGCTGGCGCACCACCCGCCCCACGATGTCGCACAGGAGCACGAAGCCCGCGCCCAGCACCGCCACCCACGGGATGGAGCGGCGCGCGTTGTCACCCACGATGAGGCTGACGACGTTGGGCACCACGAGCCCGATGAAGGGAATCATCCCCACGGTGGCCACCACCACCGCGGTGACCATGGCGACGATGGCCAGCCCCAGCGCCAGGATGCGCGGGTGGCTCAGGCCCAGGTTGGTGGTGAAGGCTTCGCCCATGCCGGCGACGGTGAAGCGGTCCGCGACGACGTAGGCGATGACGGTCAGCACGAAGGCGCCCCAGAGCAGCTCATACCGGCCGCGCAGCACGCTGGAGAAGTCGCCCGTGGTCCAGGCCATCAGTGATTGCAGCAGGGAGAAGCGGTAGGCGAAGAACGTCGTCGCCGCGTCGAAGATGGCGCCCAGCACCAGGCCCACGACGGGCACGACGAGCGCCGAGCGCAGCGGAATCCGCCGGAGGATGAACAGGAACAGCGCCGTGCCCGCCATGGCGAAGCAGGCGGCGACCGCCGTCCTGGCGAGGATGGGGAGGCCGGGGGCGAGCAGCGTGACGGCGAGCAGACCCAGGCTCGCGGACTCCGCCGTGCCCGCCGTGAAGGGCTCCACGAAGCGGTTGCGCGCGAGCATCTGCATGATGAGGCCCGCGACAGCTAGGGACATCCCAGCCAGCACCAGGGCCAGCGTGCGCGGCACGCGGCTGATGACCAGGACCTGCACGGCGCGCTGATTCTCCGCCGGCGCCAGCAGCGCTTCCCACGACACGTGGCTCACGCCAATCAACAGGCTGATGCCCGCGAGCACCAGCACCCCGAGCACGGCCACGGCGAGCAGCGGCAGGGGGGCGCCCTTCGCGCCGCTCGTGGGCAGCGGCTCGGAGCGCGCGCTGACGTCGTGGGAGGCCACGGACGGGGCGCGCGGCGCGAAGCCCTGCTCAGGGAGCGGAGGGCTGTCGGGGCTTCGCGTAGACATCGGAGATCTGCTCCATCAGGCGCCGCAGGGACTGGATGCCGCCGCCGATGAGGTAGGTGTTCGCCGGCTCCAGGTACACGACCTGCCCCTGCTTCCAGGCCGTCGTCTGGTGCACCAGCTCGTTGTCCAGCAACCGCTGCGCGCCGCCGCCCTCGCCAATGGCCGCGTCCCGGTCGATGACGAACAGCCAGTCCGGGTTGGTCTCCAGGATGAACTCCGAGCCCACGGCCTCCCCGTGCAGCGACGCCTTGAGCGACGGCGCCGCGGGCGGGATGCCGAAGGTGTCGTGCAGCACGCCGAAGCGCGAGCCCGGGCCATACGCGCTCATCCGTCCTCCGGACGTCAGCACGATGAGCCCCTTGCCCCGGCTGGCGGTGGTGCCCTTCAGCGTCGCGATGGACTGGTTCAGCGCCTCCACCAGGGTGCGCGCCTGCTCCTCCTTGCCGAAGACGGTCGCCAGCCGCTGCGTGTTGCCCACCACGGTGTCCAGGAAGTGCGCGTCGTCCGTGGTCTGGTCGATGGTGGGCACCATGGCGGCGAGCTTCGTGTACCGGGCGCTGGAGCGGCCGCCGGTGATGACCAGGTCGGGCCGGGCGGCGTGCAGGGCCTCGTAGTCGGGCTCGAAGAGCGTCCCGTAGCGCGGGTACTTCTTCGCGTCCGCGTACTTCGCCAGCTGGCCGGGGAAGTACTCACCCGCCACGCCCTGAACGTCCACCCCCAGCGCGTCCAGCGTGTCCAGCGCCGCCAGGTCGAACACCACGACCTGCTTCGGGTGCTCGGCCACGACGGTGCTGCCCTGCGCGTGGGCAATGGTCCGGCCCGCTCCCGAAGCAGGGGCCGCCGCGTCAGCCGCCGCCGCGCCTTCCGAGGGCACGGGACCCGGGGCCGGAGCTCGCGGGCCCCGTGCGAAGAAGACCGCGAGAGCGATGACCGCGACCCCGATGAGGGCCACGAGGAGGGTGGGGAACCGCCGGGGAGTGGTGCTCACGGGAAAGGCAATCCAGAGAAAAGTGATATCAAATGAAATTGATATTCATTATCGAAGTTGCGGATATAGCGGATCGCCGCCGGACGGTCAAAACCCATCGGCCTTGCGCGGCCCGGGCCTTCCCTGGAAGCTTGGATTTCAAGACTTCCATGGAGAAGCCTCATGAAGCCCGTCCGAGCCGTCCTGCTGTTGTCCCTCCTCACCACGACCTTCGCCGGGAGTGCCCTCGCGCAGGACAACTCGCGCACGCTGCTCATGCAGTGGCTGGCGGATCCGGACGTCTACAAGGAGAACGACGACCTGTTCTTCCTCACCGGCACGGGCAACGGGGTGCTGCTGCCGCTGTATGAGTCCAACGACCTGACGACGTTCCGCTTCAAGCGCGACTACAACCCGTCCGCGACGGACCCCACCTACGACTACTGCTTCCTGTGGGCGCCGGACCTGAGCAAGGTGGGCAGCGTCTACCAGCTCCACTTCTCCGGCCACCGGGTGCCCAACGGCGCGGCGTGTCCTCCGGCGGGCCAGGAGGTGACGACCTTCGTCGCCACGGCGCCCGATTTGAACCTGGTCTTCGGCGTGCCCCAGCCCATCAACGCCAATACCACCTGGCCGCGCACCACCACCGGCACGGCGTGCCTGCCGCAGGGGTGCAACCGGAACATCCGCATCGACTCGGCGACGTTCAACGACGGCGCGGACCGCTGGCTCTTCTATGTCTGGTTCCAGAACGGCAACAACATCTCGTCGTTCAAGCTGGCCGCGCCCGGCACCGTCTACAACCACGCGGGCCCGGCGGTGTTCGCGACGCCGGCCTACGAGGAGGGCATCAACGAGGCACCGGAGCTCTTCAAGCGCGACGGGCGCTACTACATGGTCTTCAGCGGCGGTTGGTACAACAGCCAGTACGCCATGTACTACGTGATGGCGGACTCCATCCCGGAGCTCACGCGGGCGCGGGCGGTGCGGCGGATGTCCCTGCCGCTGAAGAACTCCGCGGGCCGGCTGGTGCAGTCCCACGGCCACGACGTCATCGTCGAGCGGCGGGGCGAGTACTTCAACGTCTTCCATCAGGGCGCCTTCGACAGCGCGGGCAACCTCACCTCGCGCAGCACGTACAAGCAGCGCGTCGCGTTCAAGCCGGACGGGGCGATGACGTCGCTCAACCAGGTGAACGTGCGCTGGAACCGGCTCGCGGGGTACAGCTACTCGCTGGACGTCGTGCTGAAGAATGGTTCGGTGGTGGGGCCGTGCACGTCGGTGGTGCTGCTGGGGCAGTCCAACAAGACGGTGTTCGACGGCGTGTGCCGCAGCGCCGGGGACCGCGTGGTGACGAAGGGGGAGATCGCCGCGTTCCGCCTCTTCTATTCCAACAACAACGTCTGGGGGCCGTCCGTGGAGAAGGCCTATGACGGCATCTCCGACGACGTGTCCCTGGAGCTGCCCGGCGGCGTCACGCCCTTCGTGGACCTGGAGTGGAGCGAGGAGGAGACGCTGGCGCAGTACTCCATCGACGTGCAGCGGCGGGACACGGGCGCGTGGATTGGCCCGTGCATTGGCGTGGGCGCCGTGAACAAGAGCCTGGCCTGGACCTACCAGGGGCGATGCGACACGCCGGGCATCAACGTGCCGTACTCCAACATCCAGGCCTTCCGCGTCTGCTCCGCGGTGAATGGCGACTGGGCCCACGCCCGCTGCGGCGCCGCCGCGTACGACGGGCGGGCCCTGCACTCGCGCATCAACATCCCCTAGGCTGGACGCCCCATGTTCGACGCCATCACCTCCGACCCCGCGCTCCTCGTCCTCCTCATCATCGTGGCGGGAGGGCTGGGCGTGGCGTTCGGACCGAAGGGGGGGCTGCTGGGGCTGCTGGGCGCCGGGCTGGATCGCACTGAGTTGGAGAACGGAAGGGCCGGCGAGGCCACGGTGCTGGAGGTACGGGACACAGCGATCCGCATCGACAAGCGCCCGGTCCTCCAACTGCTCCTGGAGGTTCACATCCCCGGCCGTGCTCCCTATCAGGCGCGGGTGAGCAAGCGGCTGCCGCCTCATTCGAGCACGGCCACCTGGGGGCCGGGGCTTCGGGTCCAGGTGATGGTGGACCCGATGAAGCCCCAGCGCGTCGTCATCACCGGCTTCGCGATGGCCGCCCCGGCCAGCCCGCCATCGCCCCCGGTGGATCCGGTCCGGGCGATGGAGGACCTGAAGCGCATGGCCGATGGCGGCCTCATCACCGAGCGCGAGTACGAGGCGAAGAAGGCGGAGATCCTCGGCCGCTTTTAGCGTCCGTGAAAGCGCCGGACTAGGGGGTGTCCCTAATTGAGCCACATCCGAGTGCAGGCGAGGTGGATGAGGGCAAGGTAGTTGCGGGCTGTCTTCTCATATCGAGTCGCGAGGCGGCGGAAGCGCTTGAGGCCATGGAAGAACCGCTCGACCAGATAACGAAGGGCGTAGAGCTTGCGGTCCTTCGAAAGGGCTCTGGGGCGCTCCGGCTTGGAGGCGATGACGGCCTTCATGCCGAAGAACTTGAGCAGGGCGCGGAACCAGTCCGCATCGTACCCGCTGTCGGCGATGCAGGCCGCGCCCACCGCGTGCATTATCAGGTCGTCGGCCTTGGTCATCTCGTGCCGCTGGCCGGGCGTCAGTTCGATATGGCGTGGCCGTCCTCGGCTGTCGACGAGGGCATGGACCTTGGTCGAAAAACCTCCTCGAGAGCGTCCCAGAGCGTTGTGTTGGACCCCCCTTTTCCTCCCGCGGCGTCCAGATGCGCCCGGATGGTGGTGCCATCGAGGATGGACGCTTCGTCCCCCGGCACGGGAGGATTCGACTCGAGCTGCACTTCCTTGAAGAGCCGCTCCCACACGCCGCGCTTCGACCAGTTGTTGAAGCGGTTGTACACGGACTTCCACTTGCCATATCGACCGGGCAGGTCTCGCCAGGGGCTGCCGGTGCGGGCGAGCCAGTACACGGCGCTGACAAACAGACGCTCGCCTTTGAGCGAGTGCCGGCCCCGCCGCGGAGGCAGAAGCGGGCGGATGCGCTTCCATTCCTGGTCGGTGAGTTCATGTCGGTGCATCCCCTGGGGTAGGCAATGGCCCCGCTTTAGTGCAACCCCTCCTGCTGATGCTCGGCCGAGGGCACGACTGCTACCCTCGGCCGCAGTTCATCTTCTCTCGTTTAGGGACACCCCCTAGTCGTAGCCGCACATGAAGACTGAGAAGTGGGAGCTGCCCCTCACCTTGTAGTGGAGCTTCCGGAATCCCGTGTGCGCGGCCTCGATGGCGGGATGGGCCAGGATCCACTTCATCGTGGTGGGCACGTCGTCACAGGGCTCGCTGAACGTGTCGTTGAGTTCCTCCAGGAAGGCGGAGGCCCTCGCGTTGGTCTCGAGCGCCTCCCGGCGCAGACCCTCCACCTGCGCCCGGGTGCGGATCTCCCGCGTCAGCGGCTCGCTGAGCCAGGTGCTTCCGTCGGAGAAGCGCACGTCCAGCGCGAGCCGCGCGGTGCGCCTCGCCGTCGTGTCCAGCGTGACCTGGAGCGGCAGGCCGGGCTCGTGGGCGTTCTTCCCCATGGGAACTGGCGTCAGCCGCCGGAGCACCTGGCCCTGGGCATCCAGCTCCACGAGGGTCGCCTCGGTGGGGCGGGGGACGAGCTGGTGCGCGAACACCTTCATCTGGAGCGGGGTCGTGTCTCCCACGAGGAAGTCCTTGGGCTCCTCCAGGACCAGCGGCGGTTGGGCCGGCCCAGGCTGGGAATGGAGATCGTCACAGCGCACGGTCAGCTTCACGTTGAAGTCGTGCTCCGCGGGAGGCAGTCCCTTGCAGGCCAGCTTGACGTGCAGGGTCTGCTGCAAGGCGGTGGGGGCGCCTTCACAGCGGAGCACCTGCTGCATGGGCCAGAGCGGCGGGGCCAACTGGATGGGGCCTCCCGCCTTGGTGGCATCCTCGGGTCGCAGCGTGAGGTTCACGTTCCCCGCGGCGCTGCTCAGCTCCATCTTCTCCAGGCTGTCGCCACAGGAGTGCCGCAGCTCGATGCTCGGATGGAACCAGAGGGGCGTGGCGCCGCCGCCGTCGATGCCGCTGAGCTTTCCCTTCATCACGTAGGCGGTGGTGTTCTGGCGGGCTTCGACCTGGGGCCGACGCATGGCCTCCACGGCGAACTGCACGAGCCGCTGCTGGTAGCGGCTGGCCTGGTTGGGGGTCAGGCGCGCCTGCTGCGCGTCCGTGAGCGGCACGACCGGGAACGGGTTGTCGGGGAGGGGCTCCCGGCTCTTGAGGATGAGCTGGTCGGAGCCCCGCTTCGTCTCCACCCGGAGCCAGAGGGTCTCGGCGGGCTGGGGCGTCAGCGCGTCCTGCAGGTCGGTGGCGTCGAGCTGGGGCAGGGGCACCCGGGTGAAGCCCCTGGGCGGCTGGGTGATGCCTGTCACCTTCATGCCCTTCTGGAGGCCCGCCTCGGCGGCGACGCTCTTGGGCTCCACCCGGGTGACGGTGACCGTCTCACCATCCGACCGGGCGGAGTAGCCCGCGGACTTCATCGTGACGGTGAATGGCGCCGCCGCGAACAGCCAGGCGCCAGCGAACGCGGACAGCAGCGAGGCGAGGAACATGGGGAGCACGTTAGCGCGGTGCGAAGCGCTTCGCGGACCGCAGCTTCGCCTTCATGGCCTCCATGTCGCGGTTGCGCGGCGGGGAGGTGGTCACCAGCGAGTCCATCAGCCGTCGCGCTGTCTCGGTGATGTCCTCGACGGCGCGGTTGAAGGCCTCCTCGTTCGCCTTCGAAGGGGCACTGGTGCCGCTCAGCTTCCGCACGAACTGAACGGCCGCCGCCCGCACCTCCGCGTCGGACGCGGGGGGCTCGAAGTTGAACAGCGTCTTGATGCTCCGACACATGGACGGGTCCCCTGGCGTGAAGTGCCGCCAGCGTACCCCACGCCCGTGCTCCCGCCGCCGGTGTGAACCCTATCGAATCAAATCTTGTGGGGATAAGCTGTCTAGCTGGATGTATCCGCAAGAGAGGATGAAGCTCATGAAGCTTGTATCGGGTGTGTTCGCGGCACTGGTCATCGCGACGCTGGCGGCCTGCGGTGGTACGGATTCCGGCGACGTGTCGGAGGACCTGGGACAGGTCTCCAGTGCCTTGTCGACCTGTTCGACGACCTGTGCGTCGGGGACGACGGTGTCGTGCTCGGGGAGCTCCTGCTCCTCCGTGGACGGCCAATATGTGCAGTGCAACGGCTCCTATCAGTACTGTCCCTCGACCCCTCCGCCCAGCTGCACGCGCGCCAACACGTGCACGTTCATTGACGGCACGTCGTGTCCCTCCGTCGGCACCTACCGGGATTGCTGTCTGAGCGGGCTGCCCACGGGGAGCTGCTACTGCAAGCCCGGCAACACCTGGACCTGCACCCTTCCCCCCGAGGATCCGTAAGCACGGCCCGCGAATCCATTCGCCGCGGAGTTCAACGCGCCCTATCCGAACCAGGCGCGCTGCATCGCCGCGCGGGGCGTGTACGACACCTCCCCGTACGACGACAGCCTCTACGTCTGCGACCTCATCCCGGCCGGTCTGGGCAAGGTCCACTGGGTGGAGTGACGGTCTCACCCACGCCGTCCGGAGCAGGTTGCTTCCGGACGGCGCGGGAGTTGTTCTTGTTGTTGCTGGAGACGTGAAACCGATTTCAGGGGGACATCATGCGGCTCGACATCTTTTCGGAGATGCAGCACCCGAAGGAACGCTGGAGCGGTCCGGACCACGAGCACCAGCTCATCCAGGAGACACTGGAGCAGGCGCGGCTGGCGGACGAGATGGGCTATGGCGTCTGGTGGCAGGTGGAGCACCACACCGCCGTGGAGTTCAGCTACAGCTCCGCGCCGGAGATCATGCTCACCGCCATCGCGCGGAGCACGAAGAACCTGCACGTCGGACACTCGTCGGTGCTGGCGCCCATGCGCTTCAATCATCCCATCCGGATCGCGGAGCGCGCGGCCTTCATCGACCACCTGAGCGGGGGCCGCTTCCAGCTGGGACTGGCGCGCAGCACCATCCCGGAGTGGCGCACCTTCAACATCGAGCCTGACTCCACGCGCGGGCAGATGCAGCAGGCGTTCGAGCTGGTTCCGAAGCTGTGGACGCAGGACAAGGTGTCGTGGGACGGGCCGGACCTGCGGCTCAAGGACGTCAGCGTCATCCCCAAGCCGTACCGCAAGCCGCACCCGCCGCTGTGGCAGGCGTGCTCCAGCCCCGCGTCCTTCGAGCAGGCGGGGCGCAACGGCGTGGGCGCGCTGGGCGTGACGCTCTGGGCCTCTCCGGAGGAGGTGGCGGAGATGATCCACATCTACCGCGAGGCGCTGCGCACGCGCTGCGAGCCGGTGGGCGCGTTCGTCAACGACCAGGTCGCCTTCTTCACCTTCGTGCACTGCGCGGACAGCGAGCGCGAGGCGATGGAGAACGGCGCCGCGAAGGCCGCCGCCTGGTACACCAGCGGTTCGTTCACCTTCTTCGAGGCGAAGGACGCCTTCGTGAAGACAGCCGCGGAGCTGGAGGTGCTGGCGAAGGACCCGGCGGGCGGAGGCCTGACAGGCCAGTACCTGCGCAAGAAGGACCCGAACGCGCCGCAGTCCCAGGCGCAGCGCCTCCTGGGCCGCATCATGGGCGGTGAGCAGGTTCCGGACGAGCAGGTCTGGGAGGTGCTGAGCGCGCAGGACTCGCTCATCGTCGGGACCCAGGAGCAGGTGCGCGCGGGGCTCAAGCGCTACCAGGCGCTGGGCATCGACGCGCTCATGTCCTTCCACCAGGTGGGCGCGCTGGCGCACGACAAGGTCCTGAAGAGCATCCGGCTCACGGGCGAGCTCATTCCGGAATTCCGGACACCGGCCGCGCCGTAAGAGGGAAGGAGAGGGCAGGGGAGCGTGGAGGTTCAACACCCACGCTCCGCGCCACTTCTCCCGCGCGGCGGGACGGAGCAAGCTGAACTTCGTGTCCCGCCGCTCACAGCTGCTCCTCCTGCTCGGCGTGTCAGTGCTCCTGCACGCGGCGCTCCTCTTCGCGCTGTGGCGGAGCCCGTCCGCCAACGTCCGGCGTCACGAGCCGTCGCGGGTCATCGAGATGGAGGTTGTCACCCGGGACGCACGACCCGCGCCGCCCGCGCCCGAAGAGGAGCCGAAGCGCTCGCCAGCGCGTCCGGACGAGCGCGAGCCCTCCACGCGCGCCCGGAAGAAGGACGAAGCGCCGTCGCAGCTGGCGGAGCGCGAACCCTCCACGCGCGCGGGGAAGAAGGACGAAGCGCCAGCTCCACCCGAGACTCCCGGGACCGCCGCTTCGGAACCCATCGCGGAAGCGCCCGCCGAGCCCGCGTCACCTCCGGTCCGGGATGTCCCGCTCCAGTTGGAACCGCCCGGGCTGCTGGGCGGTGGGCTCCTCAAAGGGCCTCCGTCAACGGGGCGGACGATCCGCAACGTCCCCGGCTCGGAGCCGGACCCCAAGGCCCTGGCGGCCCGTGAGGCGGAGGAGGCGCGTCAGAAGGTGGATGGCTGGGCCAAGGATGCGACCGCGTCCTCGCGAGCCACGGGCGCGACGCCTCCCTACTTCGCGAAGCTGCGCCAGGGCTTCTCCGAGCGGCTGGTGAACCCGCCCCCTCCCAACACCGATGTGCTCGCCCGCCGGCTGAAGCGCGAGCAGCTGGAGTCCATCGAGCGCTTCGGCAAGACGGGCACTCCCTTCGCGCCCCAGGCGCGCGACGTCCGGCGCGAAACGTCCGATCGGCTCCTCGCGGCCGTGGAGGCCGGGCGCGCGGCGAATATGTACATGGTGGACGTCACGGCCCCCGTGCTCGCGCTCGTCGCCATCGTGGAGGTGCGGCAGGCTCGCGACGGCAGCCTCATCGACCTCCAGGTGCTGGAGGGCTCCGGGGACCCGAAGTTCGACCGCTGGGCGGTGTCCCACCTGCGGGATGCGCTCGCCAGCGCGGAGGCTCCCACGGACGGCGGCGTGGGCATCCGCGAGGACGGGATGCGGACCCGCTGGCGGTTGGAGGAGTACCTCGGCAACCCCCGCGTGCGGGTCCACCTCATCTCCATCTACTGATTCATTCCGTCCCGATGCCGCCGATGCGCTCGCCCGTCGCGGCGTCCAGCACGCGAAGGCTGCCCCATTGCGGTACGTACACCCGGCCGCCCCGGACCCAGAGGGCCGTCAGCTGAGAGGTGAAGTTGGATTCGGGCAGGGCCACGTCCCATGCCACGGCGCCGGTGCGCAGGTCTCGCCGGATGAGTTGTGCACCGCCCTTGTCCAGCTCATAGACGACGTAGACGGCGTCCTGCGTGATTTCCCCCACCTCCGGCGCGGTGTCCCGCAGGAGGAGCGGATCCTTCTCCGACACGGTGTCGTGCCACAGCGGCTTGCGGTTGCCCGGCGCGTACAGCCCCACCAGGGGCACCTGCGTCCCCGGCCACCGCGTGCCCAGCGCCAGCGTATAACCGCCCGTGCGGAAGAGGTACTTGGTGGAGAAGCCGCGGATGTCGGAGGGCGGGTAGCTGGAGCGCTCGCAGGAGGTGGGGTGCTCCGCCGGCCGGCTCATGTTGCACGTCTGGGGACTCAAGGGCGGCGTGGCGCAGCCCTTCGGCGCACGGGGCGCGGGCTTCGCGGTGGCCGTGAGCGTGTCGAAGAGCAGGTGCTGGTGGTCCACCAACTCCACCCAGACGGACGTCGTGTCTCCGGGCGGGATGCAGAGCCGGCGCGGCGAGTCCGTCAGCGGCACGCGCCCCAGCCGCTTTCCGGTCTCCAGCTCCAGCAGGTTCACCGTGCGCTGCTCGCTCATCACCAGCCGGCCGTTCTGGGCGATGACCTTCGTGTAGCGGGAGGCGTCCGGCCCTTCCGAGGGCGACGACTCCCAGAGCTTCTGGAACGTCCGGCCGTCGAACGCGGCGATGAAGTGCCGGAAGCCGGAGCTGGGTTCGTGCACGCTCACGTGGCCGACGATGTCCTCCGTCCCATCCCCGTTGACGTCCACGAACGCAGGCGCGCCCCGCTCCACCCACTGGATGCGCTCGGGCGCGGGCTTGGGCGGCTCGGGCGGAGGCGTGGGGATGACTGGAGGCGCAACGGGGCGGACGGCCGCGGGAGGCGGGGTGCGGATGGGCTCGTGCGTGTCCGGGCCTGCGGCGAGGAAGAACACCGCGCCCATGACTCCCATCAGGACCATCACCGCGACGCCCGCGAGCATCACCACGACCTGCTGGTTCTTCTGGGCGGGCGGCGGCGCGCGCGGGCCGGGCTGCACCGGAAGCGGGCCGTCCAGGTCGAAGGCGTGGCCGCAGTAGCCGCAGACGTAGTGCGTCTTCGCGGTCTGGGGTGTGAAGGGCGCGTTGCAGTGGGGACAGCGCGAAGCTCTGGGCCGGGCCATGACACCGGGTGTAGCACTCCATGCCCACGAGGTGGCTGAAACACGAAAGCCCCCTCCCTCCGCGAAGGGAGGAAGAGGGCTTTGCGCACTCACGCCGGTGTCAGGCGGCGACTACGGCACCGTGGCGAGCAGGGAGACGCCCGAGTACGCGGAGTAGCCGCGCACGGAGACGTACCAGGTGCCGGCCGCGGGGGCGGTGATGGTGCAGGACTCCCCGTTGCCGCTGAGGTACGGACGGCAGTTGTACGCGGTCGTGGTGGGCTGCGAGCCCTGGCGCACGTAGAGGTCCGCGTCACCCGTGCCGCCGGACTGCTCCACCGTCAGGGTGGTGGCGCCCGCGGGGACGGTGATGGCGTAGTGCTTGAAGGAGCTGGCCGCGCCGGAGATGCCGGTCTGGTTGAGCAGCGTCTGCGTCGGCTGCTGCGGGGCATTGATGGTGGTGTTGATCCAGCTGGCGAAGGACGACACGCGGCCGTACATGCCCGCGTACGACGCGTCGGCGCAGCCGTAACCCCAGCTCACGATGCCCGCGAGCACGCGGGTGCTGCCATTGAGGACGGTGAGGGGACCGCCGCTGTCACCCTGGCAGGAGTCCTTGCCCGGGGCCTTCGCGCCCAGCTGGTCCGCGGTGATGGTCTCCTCACCCTGGTAGTCGGCCTGCGCGGCGGCGTTGCTGATGATGTTCACGTCCACCGTCTGGAGCGTGGTCGGCAACGAGGAGGAGCCGCTGGACAGCGTGCCCCAGCCCGTGACGCGCGCCACGGCGCCGACGCCGCCCACGCCCGAGGCCTCATCCGCCGCCGTGACGTACGGGATGGCCTTCACGTTCGCGCCGCTCAGGTCCAGGGGCGAGGACAGCTTGAGGAGCGCCGCGTCCTTGCCGTAGTTGGCGTCCACGTAGCCCGGGTACACGACCACCTGGGACACGGTGCGGACCTGCCCACCGGTGGTGGTGGTGCGGTTGGTGACGCCCGCCACGATGCGGCCCGGCTTGGAGATGCTGCCACCGGAGTTCACGCAGTGCTGCGCGGTGAGGATCCAGCTCTCGTTGATGATGGAGCCGCCGCAGAAGTGGCTGCCGCTGCTGCTCTGCAGCGACACCTGCCAGGGGTTCGCCGCGATGGTGGTCGCCGAGCCACCGACGATCTCCTGGGTGGTGGCGGCGGGAGCCGGCGTCTCCGGCTGGGCCTGCTTCTCTTCCGTGGTCTGGGGACCGCAACCGACGACCAGCAGCGACACCGCGCTGGCAGCAGTCCAGCGACGCACCATCTGAGCCGAAATCATGTGAACCCCGTTTTTGTTGGAAAATATGAGGCGGCGGGATTCTGGATGAACCCAGGACTCCTTGTAAATGCCCTGGCCGACGATTTATTGTAACTGGATAACTACTGTGATGGGGTTGGCGTGACTGCTACAGCGTGTCACATGTCCAGGCTCTGGATGTCTACTCGGCGACGAAGGTGAAGCCTGGAGACACCTCCAGGCGGTAGCCGGGGTCCTCGAAGACCACCCGGGTGCCGGTGCCCTCCAGCATGTCTCGCACGTGGCTTACGTGGACGCGCAAGGCGTTGTCATGCAGGCGCGGGTCGTAGTCCGCGTTCCACATGGCGCGCACGCAGTCCTCCTTCGGCAGGATGCGGCCTGGTTGGCGGGCCAGGGCGTAGAGCAGCCTTCGCGGCAGGGCTCTGCGCTCCAGGGAGACGGTCTTCCCTGGGGCGCGCAGCTCGTGACGGCGGGCGTCCAGCACCACCTCTTCCGGCGCGGGCGCCTGCGGGAGGGAAGCGGCTTGCGCGGCGGAGGCGAGTGGCCGGTTCAGCTCCGCCATCAGCTCGGGGTCCACTCCTCCCCTGGTGCCTTCGCGCGTGGCCTCCTCCAGGGCCTGCGCCGCCTCGCGGGCGCGGCCCGCGTGACGGTGGAGCGTGGCGCGGGTCAGGTGTCCCAGCATGCGCTCCAGCGCGAAGTCGTCACCCCGGGCCAGGGGCTCCAGCGCGGTGAGCAGCGCCGTGGCGCGCGGGGCGTCCGCGCTCCGGGCGGCGGCCAGGGCGGCCAGGGCGCGCTGGCGGGCGGCGATGCCGGGGCGCACCTCGCGGGGCTCCACTGTGACGGGCGGTGCCTCCGGCCCCGGCACGTCCAGCGTGCGCGCCACCCGGGCGGCGCGCATCAGCCCCACCACGCCGCGCGCCCGGACCTCTTCCTCCACCGCGTCCAGCTGTGCGTGGCCCTCCGCGCGCCGGCCCATTTCCAGCAGCATGCGGCCCGAGCCCACGCGGCACAGCAGCCGGACGAAGAGGTAGCCCGCCTTCTCCGCGCGGCCTTCCGTCTCCCTCAGCGCCGCGAGCGCCGCTCCGCGCTGTCCCGACTCTCCGCGCACCCACGCCGCGATGCAGTCCAGCTCCAGCGCGAGGCGGGGGGCGCCCAGCTGGCCCAGGCGCTCCCGGGCGCTGGCGAGCGCGGCGTCGGCCTCCGTGAAGCGGCCCAGCCGGCTGAGGATGCCCGCGGACATGGCCGCCACCAGGGGGCCCCGCGAGTCGAGCGGCGCGTCCTCCAGCAATGACACACATTGGGCCAGGGGCTCCGCCAGCTCGCTGTCCCGGCCTTCAATCCAGAGCATCAGCGCGCGGGCGTAGGCGCACCAGCCCAGCACGCGCCGGTCCCCGGTCGCGGTGGCGGCGTTGTCCAGCATCGCCAGGGATTCATCCAGCCGTCCCTGGAAGAAGCGCAGCGCGGTCCATGCCAGCAATTGCTGGAGGAAGACCTCCGCGCTGCTCGGCACCGGCATGGACTCCAGCGTGCGTTCGCAGGCCTCCGGCTCCATAGCGAAGAGGGCCACCCGCACCAGCACGGCGCCCACGCCCTCGCGCAGGGCCTCGTTCGACTCCGGGTCCGGCGCTCCGGCGTCGGCCTCCAGCGAGGCGCGCAGGGCCAACAGCTCCGGATAGGCCCGGCGCAAATCCAGCAGCCGCACCCGCGCTCTCGCATGGGCCAGCTTCACCTGGGGCGTGCGCAGCGCGGCGGGCAGCGAGTCCAACAGGCCCAGGAGTTCGTCCGCGGCGCCGTGGCGCACCAGGGCCTCCGCCTGCGCGACGATGAAGTCCGCGCGCGCTTCATGCCGGCCGAGCGCCTGGAGGTGGCGGCACACCGCGCGCACCCGGACCACGGCGGGCAGGGGCTCCTCTTCCAGGGCCTCCAGCAGCGCTTCGTGGCCCGCGCGCGCTTCGTCCGGCGACAGCAGGGACACCATCGCCTCGCGCACCAGGTCGTGCACGCCGTGCCGGCCCCGCGAGTCCGTCTCCACCAGCAGCTTCGCGCCCAGCTGGCGCAGCGCCTGGTCCGCCGCGTCGCCGGACAGCACCGGCCGCAGCGTGCTCATGGTGAGCGGCAGCTGGCTCAGGGACATCATCGCGGCCAGCCGCCGTTCGTCCGCGGGCAGCGCGGCGAGCGCCGCCCGCACCGGTTCGTCCCCGCCCGTGTCGCCCGCGTGGGCGCGGCGCAGGAGGAAGGGCAGGCCCCGCGAGCGGCCCCACGCCGCGTCGAAGCCGTCGCGCTCGCCGTAGAGCGCGTCCAGCTCCCGCCACAGCTCTCTCGCGGCCTCCTCCGGCAGGCCCTCCAGCCGCAGCTCCACCCGGTCCGGACTCGCCGCGTGCCGGGGCACCGACTCGCGCGAGGTGGCCAGCAGCGTGCCCTGCCGGAGCCGACCTCCCAGGTCCTCCACCAGCGCGGCGCGCTCCGGCGGCCCGAGCACGTGCAGGTCGTCCAGCACGCACAGGGCGCGGCGCGCCTCCAGCTCCCCCGCCAGCGCCTCCAGCCGGGACGCGTCCGACAGGGCCTGGGCCACGGGCGCTTCGCTCAGCAGGCGGCGCACGTCGTCCACCACCGTGTCCAGCGTGTCCCCGGGCCGCACGCGCCGGTGCACGACGGGCCCCCGGTGCTTCGCGGCCACCGCCGCCACCAGCGCGGACTTGCCCGCCCCGGGCAGCCCGTAGACGACGCCCGTGCGCACGCGCCTCAGCATGTCCCCCAGCCGCCGTACCTCCTGGGCTCGGCCCACGAAGACAGCAGGCGGTCCCAGCCCCGGAGCGGTTGGCGTGCGCATGGCGCGCGTCATTGTACGTCCATCCAGGCACGGTCCGTCACAGACGCTTCAGGTGTCGTCCAGGCTGAGCGCGCTCAGGTGGCTGACGTCCCCCCAGGTCACCATCCGCAAGGACCCGTCATGGAGGTCGAACTGGTTCCAACCCGCGTTGAGGACGGAGAAGGCGCGCGGCGCGGCGGCGGGGATGCCCAGGCAGTGGCGCAACAGGGCGCTGAGCAGGCCGCCATGGGTGACCACCACGACGCGGGCCCCTGGATGGCGCGCACCCAGCTCCTCCAGGCAGTGCAGCGCCAGCCGCAGGCGCTGGGACGCGCTCTCCCCTTCGGGCACCACGTAGTCGGCATGTCCCTCCGCGTACGCGGCGAAGACAGCCGGGTGACGCTGGCCGGCCTCCGCGCGCGTCAGCCCTTCGAGCACGCCCAACCCGCGCTCCCTCAGGCGCGCGTCCCGCTGGACGTCGTGGCCCGTCCTCGCCGCGATGCGGGAGGCCGTCTGCACCGCGCGGTCCAGGTCGCTGCTGTAGAGGGCCTGGAAGGGAAGGGTGGCCAGCCGCGCCGCGAGCGCCTCCGCCTGCCGCTGCCCTTCACGGCTGAGCATGCTGTTCAGGTGCCCCTGCAGGCGCCCCAGTGCGTTCCACTCCGTCTCCCCGTGCCGGAGCAGGATGAATTCGGTCGTCATGGCCCAAGCGTGGCGGGCGGGCTCCGGCGGAGCAAGACTCGCGAAGTGTCAGTCCGGCGCCGCCGCCATCGCGCCACGGCCGCGCCCGCCCCTTCCTCCCGGGGATGTGTCACATCGATGAAACGCCACCGCGGCAGGCCAGGTGCCCATGGAGGCCCGGCGCCTGGGAGCCCTGGGGATGTCTGTCTTCTGGCCCCGTGGGGCAGGGCGCCTGCTCGCTGGCGAGCACGTTCCCGGGAATCAGGTCGGACAGCACTCCTGGACGGCTGTGATGACACTGGACGCGCGTCCACCTTTCCGCGATTCCGAGCTAGGGCGTGTCTTCCTGATTACGCGATGGGAGGACGGCGGATTCTCCGTGGACGCTGGGCCGGAGGGGGAGACATCGATGAAACACGGTCAGAATCTGGAAGCGATGAGCCTGGACGCAGGGCCACGGGAAACCCCGGAGCACGCACCGCGAAGGACTCACCGTTTCGGCTGGCTGAGAATGCTGGGCGTGGACTCGGTCCTCATCGCCAGCTCGCTGGTCGCCGCCACGATGCTGCACTTCGCGGACGGGCTGTCCCCGGCCTGCAAGGAGGTCCTGCCCCGGGCCGTGGCGCTGCTGGTCGTGGTGCGCCTGGTGACGCTCATCTGGCTGGGCCTGCACCGCTGGTCCTTCGACCGCTCCGGCATCCACGAGGCGGTCCGGCTGGAGCTGGCCAGCCTCGCGGGCACCATCGTGTTCGAATTGCTGCGCTCCATCTTCTTCATGGAATCGCTGCCGGGGCAGGTGGTCGCGCTGGAGTTCTTCATCACCACCACGCTGCTGGGCTTTCACCGCTTCGCCCCGCGCATGGTTCGACAGTGGTACCTGGACCGTCAGCGCGCGCGGGCGCAAGGCTCCCAGCGCACCCTCATCGTGGGCGCGGGCAGCGCCGGAGACCTGCTCCTTCGTGACCTGGTGCGGGACCGCAACAGCCCGTGGCACGTCATCGGCCTGGTGGATGACGACCCCGGCAAGCAGGGCACGTACCTCAATGGCAAGCCGGTGCTCGGCGTGCTGGACGCGCTGCCGGAGCTGATGAGGAAGCACCGGGTGACGCAGGTGCTCATCGCCATCCCCCGGCTGTCCCCGGAGCGCACCCGGCACCTCTTGAGCCTGTGCCGGCACCAGAGCGTCAGCTTCAAGATCATCCCGGCCTCGTTCGCGTACCTGGACCAGAAGATCACCGCCGCCATGCTGCACGACCTGTCGCCGGAGCACCTGCTGCCCCGGGATGCCATCTCGTTCGACCATGACGAGGTGCACCGGCTGGTGACGGGCCGCCGCATCCTCGTCACCGGCGGCGCGGGCTCCATCGGCAGTGAAATCGTCCGGCAGGTCGCGGGGCACTCGCCCGCGTCGCTGGTGGTGGTGGACATCAACGAGAACGAGCTCTACCTGCTGGTGCGCCAGCTGCAGTCGCGCTACCCGCACGTGCCGGTGCACTCCGTGGTGGCGGACATCCGCGACCTGGACCGGCTGATGCGCATTGGCCAGGAGTTCGCGCCGCAGTACGTCTTCCACGCGGCGGCGCACAAGCACGTGCCCCTGATGGAGGACTCGCCGGAGGAGGCCATCAAGAACAACGTCTTCGGCACGCAGAACGTGGCGCGCATGGCGGACGCGTGCGGGGCGGAGCGTTTCATCCTCATCTCCACCGACAAGGCGGTGAAGCCCTCGTCGGTGATGGGCGCCTCCAAGCGGCTGGCGGAGATGGTCATCCGCGACATCGCGGTGACGTCGCGCACCACCTTCTGCGCCGTCCGCTTCGGCAACGTGCTGGGGTCCGCGGGCAGCGTGGTGCCGCTCTTCAAGCAGCAGATTCAAGCGGGCGGCCCCGTCACGGTCACCCACCCGGACTGCACCCGCTACTTCATGATCATCCCGGAGGCGGTGGGCCTGGTGGTGCTGGCCGGCCTGGGCGGCTACGGCGAGCTGTGCATCCTGGACATGGGAGAGCCGGTCCGCATCGCGGAGCTGGCCGCGAACATGATCACCATGACGGGCCTGGTGCCGGACAAGGACATCTCCATCGTCTACACGGGCCTGCGCCCCGGAGAGAAGCTGGAGGAGACGCTCATGTCCGAGGAGGAGGAGCTCACCCAGAAGGTGCGCAACCGCATCAAGGTGGCCCGCAGCCCCGCGCCGCCCGCGGACTTCCAGCTCCAGCTCAGGCGCCTGGACCGCGCGGCCCGCGCCGGTGACTCCCACGACGTGAAGCGCGCCCTCCAGGACCTCATCCCCGCGTACACCCCGTCGAAGATGACGGGGACGGTGGCGAAGGTGTTGCCCGCCTTCGGCCCCGCGAAGCCATCCTCGGCGGAGCAGAACGTCAGCGCCTGACCCCACGCGGCCCCGGCCGTCCATGAGGAGCCCCGGTCTCCCGTGCCCCTTCGAGGGCGGGAGGCCGGGGCTCTTCGTCATGGGAGGTGCTGGGAGCGGTAGGCCGGAAAGAAGCCGCTGGCGGGGTGGCCCTCCGAAAGCGAAGCGTACGCCGCCGCGTCGCAGACGATTTCGTGCGTGTGGATGCGGCCGCTGGCGTTGGAGAAGCCGCGCTTGAAGTCCTCCAGGCCGTCCCCCGGAGAGAGCCCGCCCCCCAGGTGAAGCGGAAGCCCCAGCCGCACGCACAAGGCGCTCATCTCGCCGAAGACGTTCTTCGCCGGTGAGCGCGCCAGGTGCGCATCCGCCGTGCCGCCCAGGTAGTAGTGCAGGAGTCCGTCGCTGCGGACGACCAGGGCCGCGGAGGCGACCGTCCCATCCGGCGCGCGCGTCGTCGCGAGCCAGGCCTCCGGGGACGCGAACAGCTCCTCGAAGTACGCGTCGGAGAAGAAGTACCGGCGGCACGCCTGGTCCCGGACCATGGTCTGCCGGTACACCTCGCGAAACCCCGCGCGCTCTTCAGGCGGTGCGTCCCGGGCCGCACACACGGTGCTCACGAATCCCAGCCGGACATTTCGCCGCATGTGTCGGCGGTGCATCTCCCGGGGTGTGAGCGGGCGGCATGGGTCCACGAAAAAGACCTCGTTGCGCGCGGTACCACCCGAGAAGCAATGCGGTCCCTGGACCCGCTCCCTCACGAAAATACTGACCAGTTCCGTGCCCCGCCAATCCACGGCAGGTGCTGGCACCTCGCTCAACCCGTCCAGCTCACCGCCCGGAAATCCATACGGAGAAATGGCGTCGCGGTACGAAGTCCCCTCAATCGCTCGCACGATGAGTGGGATTCGCAACGTCCTGCGTGTATCGGTTTCTTCAATCGCCAGCGTATGGGTGACCTGCTCCGCGCGCAGGTGATTCTCAGAGCGGAAGTACTGCCCGGATAGCGCCGAGGCGCCCGCGTCGGGAACCAGCATGGCGCTCGCCTGCCCTGTCCTCGTCATACACCCCCCACCCCTGATACCGCACATACCGGCTCAGGCGGACAGGCCCATGGGGCCTTGGACTGACAACTCACGGGCAGTCACCGTGTCTTTTTTTGTCTAATCACAAAGGAATTACCTGGGTCGCCAAAACATTTTGGCGTCCGGTGAACGCACTCCGGCGTTCCCACAACAGGGTAGCCTACCGGGCGGTTGACGGGAGCTACCCCACAGGACCCCCCTGATGTTGGAATCCCGTCGTCGCAACTCTGGTCGTGCCCTGTCGTCCCTGTTGTCGCTGACCCTGCTGGTGGGTGGTGGTGCTTGCGGCCCCCAACCCGAGCAGGACGGTGCCAGCACGGCCAGTCCCAACGGAGATAACACCCCGGGCAGCACCGAAGTCTCCACCCCTGACGCGGACACGCTCGCTCCCTCTTCCCCCGAAGAGCAGATCGCAGTGGGTCCCTCCGAGCCGGAGGCCGAGGCTGCTCCCACCACTCCGGAGGCGGACGGTTCTGCCGCCGCGGAGTCGCCTGCCCCCTCCACCGCGGAGGAGGGCCTTGGCACCACGGCCCAGGCCGCCACCAGCCTGCGCTCGGTCGCGGCCTGGGAGACGCTGTTCCTGAACCGCTGGAACTCGGAGCACACCTCCAGCTTCCTGCCCAAGAGCCAGTCGCTGGACAGCTGGCAGTTCTACGACCTCGCCTACGGCGTCGATGGCAACACCGCGATGTATCGCGCCACCGGCAAGACGCAGTACATGGACCGGGCGCTGCTGTATGTGAACAACATGGTCAACCACGCGAAGGTCTCCTCTTCGCTGCCCAGGAGCCAGTTCAAGGACAGCTACCTGGGGTGGGCGTCCGCCCGCTCGGACACGCTGGGCCAGGAAGTCCCCCTGTTCGAAAGCTACTGCTGGCGTTACGTGACGCGCATGCTGCGCACCATCCGTGAGACGCCCGCGCTCTACAACAACAGCACGTACAAGACGCAGTACGACAAGCTGCTGGCGTTCACCGAACGGAACATGTTCGAGAAGTGGAACAAGCGCGGCGCGAACAGCTACCTCTACCGCGTCAATACGCACATGGCGTCGCACTGGGCGTACATCGCCATGGACCTGTCGAAGATGACGACGGACGCCACGAAGAAGGCGCAGTACCTGACCGTCTTCAACAACATCAACCGTGACATGCCCAACAACACCTCGTCGCTGCGCGGCCAGCTGATGACCAGCCCGGTGAACTCCAACGCGTACTTCTGGGCCGCCGAGTGGGGCTCCAAGAAGCGCCCGGGCCAGGACGTGGCGCACGGCAACGGCGTGATGGCCTACATCGTGGAAGCCCACGACGCGGGCATGGAGTGGACGGACGCGGACATGCGCAAGTTCGTCGTCACCCTGAACAACGTCATCTGGCCGTCCGCCAAGAAGTACGGCAACTACGTGGACGGCACGGGCAGCGGCACGGGCTGGTTCAATGACGGCCTGGTGAAGCTGGGCCGCTACAACGCCGCCCTCCAGCAGCGTCTGGAGACCCACACCGTGGGCCAGAACACCCAGTACTACGGCAACGGCGCGCTCAACGCGAAGCTGCTGTCCCAGGGTTCGGCGCTCTAAGCCGAATTCCACGATGTGAAACAAACACCCCCTCCTCCCGCCCGAGCGCGCGGGAGGAGGGAGTGTGCGAACGCTCCAGGCAATGCCGGGGTCCATGGACCCGGTCTTGCCTGGAGTTTTTCGCATGTCCTCCCGCATCTACCTGTCTTCGCCCCACATGGGCACGCTCGAGCGCGGCTATGTCGACGACGCGTTCGCAAGCAATTGGATTGCCCCCCTGGGCCCCCACGTCGATGCCTTCCAGGAGGAGTTCGCCCGGTGCGTGGGGACGCCGCACGCGCTGGCGCTGAGCTCCGGGACGGCCGCGCTCCACCTGGCGCTCCAGCTGGTGGGCGTGGGGCCCGGCGACGACGTGCTGGTGAGCACGCTCACCTTCTCCGCGTCGGTGAATCCCATCCGCTACCTGGGCGCGTCCCCGGTCTTCATCGACAGCGAGCGCACGTCCTGGAACATGGACCCCGCGCTGCTGGAGGAGGAGCTGGCGATGCGGGCCCGCCTGGGCCGGCTGCCCCGCGCCGTGGTGGTGGTGCACCTGTACGGCCAGAGCGCGGACCTGGATCCCCTCATGGCCACCTGCGACCGCTACGGCGTGCCCGTGGTGGAGGACGCGGCGGAGGCCCTGGGCAGCACCTACAAGGGACGGGCCCCTGGCACGGTGGGCCGCGTGGGCATCTATTCGTTCAACGGCAATAAAATCCTCACCACGTCCGGCGGCGGGATGCTGGTGTCCGCGGACGGCGAGCTGGTGCAGCACGCGCTCAAGCTGGCCACGCAGGCGCGAGACACGGCGCCGCACTACCAGCACTCGGAGGTTGGCTACAACTACCGGATGAGCAACGTGCTGGCCGCCATCGGGCGGGGGCAGCTGCACGTGCTGGAGGACCGGGTGGCCGCGCGCCGCGCGAACCACGCCTTCTACGCGGAGGCCTTCCGGGGCCTGCCGGGCATCCAGTTCATGCCGGAGGCCCCGTGGGGCCGTCACACGCGCTGGCTGACGACCCTCACCATCGACCCGGAGGCGTTCGGCGCGGACCGGGAAGCGGTCCGCACCGCGCTGGAGCGGGAGAACATCGAGGCGCGGCCGGTGTGGAAGCCGATGCACCTTCAACCCGTCTTCGCGAACTTCGAGCGGCGGCGGGGCAGCGTGGCGGAGGACCTGTTCCGCCACGGCCTGTGCCTGCCGTCCGGTTCCAACCTCACGCGCCGGGAACTCGAACGGGTGGTGGAGGCGGTCCAAGCCGTTCCCCGGAAACAGGGGCTGCGGACGGCGGGCTGACCTGGGCCTGTTCCTGCTGCCGGAGCGCCAGGACCCTGGCCTCCGGCTGCGGGGTGCCCATGAACTTGTGCAGGGTGGCCTCGCTGGCGAAGGAGATGCCCTGGCGCTGCAGCACGCGCACCACCGTCAGCGCCAGTATCTTCAGGTCCAGCGCCACGCTCCAGTGGTCCACGTACCAGACGTCCTGCCGGAAGCGCTCCTCCCAGGAGAGCGCGTTGCGGCCGTTGATCTGCGCCCAGCCGGTGATGCCGGGCAGCACGTCGTGGCGCCGCGCCTGCTCCGCGGAGTAACGCGGCAGGTACTCCACGAGCAGCGGACGCGGCCCCACCAGGCTCATGTCGCCCCGGAGCACGTTCCACAGCTGCGGCAGCTCATCCAGGCTGGTGGAGCGCAAGAGCCGCCCGGCCCAGGTGAGGCGCTGCTCGTCCGGCAGCACCTGTCCGTTCGCGTCCGTGGCCTCCAGCATCGTGCGGAACTTGAGGACGGTGAACAGCTGGCCATTCTTCCCCGGGCGCCGCTGCCGGAAGAGGACGGGGCCGCCCAGGGTCAGACGGACGAACAGGCCCGTGGCGGCCATCACGGGGGAAAGGCATATCAATCCCACTCCTGCCGCCACCACGTCGATGCACCGCTTGAGGAACAGCCCGGTTCCTGCCTGTCTTTGCATGGGGACGTCGCTCCTTGAAGTCGGAAAGGCTAGAAATCCTTTCAGTCCTCCACCACGACCCCTGGGACTCATCCTGTTGTCGGCTCCCGTGCATCCACGGGGCCCGCTGGGGCGGTCCGAAGCGCTTGCGCGGGCTCCGGTGCCGTCAGCCGCCGCCAGACGCGCAAGGTCAGCCAGACGCTGCACGCGAGTTCCGACACCCACCCCAGCCCCAGGGCCCATGCGGCCCCCACCGGGCCCACGCGCGGCACCCACACCGCGCTGCCCAGCGCGACCACGGCCACGGAGACGACGAGCAGCACCACCTGGCCCTTGAGCTCGCGCGCCGCGGTGAGTCCCACCGCGAGGCTCAAGCAGACGTACTCCAGCGCCGCCGCCCCCATCAGCCAGACGAACAACGTGAGATTTCCGGCATAGGCGGCGCCGTAGAAGAGCGTCAGCGCCCACCGGCCGAGCAGTGCCGCACCGGCGATGGCGCACAGGCCCACCCCCGCGGACGCCGCCGTGAAGCCCACCAGCACCTTGCCGTAGCGGCGCGCGTCCCCCGCAGCGTGGTAGCGCCCCAGCCGGGGGCTCACCGCCTGCCCCAGCGAGTGCACCACCCGGCCGCCCAGCGCGGCGAAGTACGCGAGCGCGGCGTACATGCCCAGCTCCGCATGGCCCGCGTGTGCCTCCAGCAGGTAGCGGGGGATGTTGGGCCGCAGCGCGCCCATCAGCGCGGTGAGGCCCAGCACCCAGCACAGGAGGAAGAGCGCCTTGAGCCGCGTGCCCTCCGTGCGCCACGGCGTGCGCCAGAGGGTGCTCCAGGGGCGCACGCCGGGGAACTCGCGCCGGAGCGCCCGCGCGTCGAAGACGAAGAGGACGATGGCCCAGGCGAAGGCCATGGCCGCCGCGCCGGCGATGGGGCTGTGCGTGAGCCACAGCGCCAGCGGCACCAGCACCACGGACAGCACGCTCTTGGCGATGGTGGACCGGGCGATGAGCCCCAGCCGCTCCACCTTCTGGAGCGCGCCGTAGAAGACCTCGCTCACCGCCTCGAAGCCCTTGGCCAGCGCCACCAGCGCGATGACCCAGCCCGCGTGGAGCGAGTCCGCCATCCCCGTGGCGATGGCGCAGCACATCGCCACGCCCGCGACGACGTTGAGCACCATCAGGCCCAGGTAGTGCTCGAAGCCGAAGGCGCTCCGGGCGTCCGTGGCCTGGAGCGTGCGCAGCTGCATGCGGGACATCAGCAGCACCGGGGCGGTGATGGCCAGGGCGAGC
This sequence comes from Corallococcus sp. AB030, assembly GCF_003668965.1. Classification (NCBI taxonomy): domain Bacteria; kingdom Pseudomonadati; phylum Myxococcota; class Myxococcia; order Myxococcales; family Myxococcaceae; genus Corallococcus; species Corallococcus sp. AB030. The sequence goes on along the minus strand of NZ_RAWQ01000032.1, from coordinate 1,380 downwards.
GCGAACTGGCCCACCTCCTCCATGGTGGCCAGCCGCGCGAAGGCCACCAGGACGCCCCATTGCGCGAGGGCATAGATGAGCCCGGCGGAGAGCGACCAGACGAAGTTGCTCCCCACCGAGCGCGCTGTCATGACCGGGCCGCCGCGCGCTGCAGTACCTCTGACAGCCGCTTCGCCGCGATGTCCGCGGAGTAGCGCTCCCGGCCCAGCTTCCCGGCCAGCGCGCCGGCCTCCGCGAGCCAGCGCGGGTCGCGCAGCCTTTTGGCCAGCATGGCCGCCGCGGCGGGGATGTCCTTGGGCGGCAGCCTGAGGCCAAAGGCCTCCCGGTCCAGCAGCTCCGCCTGCCAGCCGCCGTAGTTGAGCGCCAGCGGACGGCCCGCCGCGAGCGCGTCGAAGAACTTGTTGGCGGAGTTGTCCTGCATGCCCGGCACGTCCGTGAACATCGACGTGGCGATGGTGGCCGCGCTCAGCACCGCGGGCACCTGCTCCTTGGGCACGCTGGGCAGGAAGAAGAGGTTCTGGTTCTTCACGCCCAGCCGCTCCGCCAGCGCGTGCAGCAGGGACTCCTCGCGGCCCTTGCCCATGATGACGAAGCGGACCTCCGGGTCCAGCCTCCGCATCTCCGCGGCCACCCGCACCAGGTACTCCACGCCGTTCACCAGCCCCAGCGTGCCCGCGTACAGCACCATGGGCCTGTCCCCCAGCCACGCGTACTTCTGCCGGAGCTCCTGGCCCGCGGACGCCGGCACCTGGAAGCGGTCCGGGTCGCAGAGGTTGGGGATGATGGTGATCTTCTCCGACGGCACGCCCGCCGCCTCCACGCCCGCCTTCATGCCCGGCGACAGCGCGACGATGTGCTCCGCGCCCGCGTACGCGGCCCGCTCCAGCAGCTGAGCGGCCAGGATGGCGGAGCGGCTCTTGAGCGCGCCCACCGCGATGGGGATGGCGGGCCACAAGTCGCGCACCTCGAAGACCATGGGCCGCTTGTTCCACCGCGACGCGGCGATGCCCGGCACCGCGATGGTGAGCGGCGTGCTGGTGGCGAAGAACACGTCCGCGGGCAGCTGCGCGGCGCGGCGCGTGGAGTTGACGGCGAAGTGGCTGAAGGCCCGGATGCGGTCCGGGTAGCTCATGGCGTTGTTGTACGGCACCGGCAGCCAGTGCACCTGGATGCCGCTCTCGTTGGACTCGCGCCAGCCCTTGCCCGTGCCTCCGTCCGTGCGGGTGTCGGAGGTCACCATGTGGACCTCGTGGCCCATGGAGACCAGGCGCCGCGCGAGCTCATAGGAGCGCGTGCCCCCGTGCATGGTGGGGGTGTTGAAGTACTGATGCAGATAGACGATGCGCATGTCAGGCGGCTCCTGTGAATGAGGGTTGGGGA
>NZ_RAWQ01000329.1:0-6838 GCF_003668965.1 Corallococcus sp. AB030 | reverse complement strand
TGTATAAGAGACAGCCTGCCGCTGATCCACGCCGTCCCCACCGGAGCGCCCTCGCGCTGTCTGGACCTGGATGGCGCGCTCAACGACGAGCAGCGCGCGGCCGTCGAAGCAGGGGAGGGGCCCGTGCTCGTGATCGCCGGTGCGGGCTCCGGCAAGACGCGCACGCTCACGTACCGCGTGGCGCGCATGCTGGAGCGGGGCGTCCCGCCGTCTTCGCTGCTACTCCTCACGTTCACCAACAAGGCCGCGCGCGAGATGACCCGCCGCGTGGAGGAGCTGGCCGGCGGCTTCGCGGACGTGGGCAGTCTCCTCGGAGGCACCTTCCACCACGCGGCGCACGTGCTCCTGCGCCAGCACGCGGGGGCGCTCGGCTTCTCCACCGGCTTCACGGTGTTGGACCGCGAGGACGCGCGGGACCTGATGGCCACGTGCCTGGCGGAGCGGAAGCTTCGCAGCGACAAGCGCTTCCCGCGTCCGGACGCGCTGCTGGACCTGGTCTCCCTGGCCACCAACCTCCAGCAGCCCGTGTCGCAGGTGCTGGTGGACCGGCGCAGGGAGATGCTGCCCGTGGCCCCAGAGGTGTTCGCCACCGCGCGCCGCTTCCAGCAGCGCAAGGCCCAGCTGCACCTGATGGACTACGACGACCTGCTGGCCCACCTGAAGCGGCTCTTGGAGGACCACCCGTCCGTCCGCGCGGAGCTCACCGGGCGCTTCAAGGGCGTGCTCGTGGACGAGTATCAGGACACGAACCGCCTCCAGGGCGACCTCGTGGACCTGCTCGTGGGCGAGCGCCGCAACCTCACCGTCGTGGGCGACGACTGTCAGTCCATCTACAGCTTCCGGGGCGCGGAGTTCACCAACATCATCGACTTCCCCCAGCGCTACCCCGGCTGCGGCATCTATCCGCTCACGCGCAACTACCGCTCCACGCCCCAGGTGCTGCGGCTGGCCAACGCCGTCATCGAGCGCAACACCCGCCAGTTCCCCAAGGCGCTCGTGTCCGACGGCGCGCCCGGTCCCGTGCCCCAGGTGGTACCCACCCGCGACGTGAAGGCCCAGGCCGCCTTCGTCGCCGAGCGCGTCCTGGAGCTGCGCGCCCGGGGGCAGCGGCTGGAGTCCATGGCGGTGCTCTACCGCGCCCACCTGCACTCGCTGGAGCTCCAACTGGAGCTGACGCGCCACGGGCTGCCGTTCCGCGTGCGCTCCGGGGTGCGCTTCTTCGAGCAGGCCCACGTCAAGGACGCGCTCGCCCACCTGCGATGGGCGCACAACCGGAACGACGAGCTGGCCTTCAAGCGGCTCGCGCGGAAGCTCTCCGGCGTGGGCACCGCCAGCACGGAACACCTGTGGACCGCCCTGGCCGCGCTGCCTCCGGAGATGTCCCTCCCGGACGCGCTGGCCCACCCGGACGTCCAGGCCCACGTGCCGCGCAAGGCGAAGGCCGGCTTCCAGCGCTTCCAGACCCTGATGACCACGCTGTCCGTCCGAGAGGCTCGGAGCCCCGGCGCGCTGCTCGCGGAGGTGCTGGCGGCTCGCGAGCCCCCGACCACTCCGGACGGGGTGGACCCCCGCGCGGAGGACCTGCGCCAGCTCCAGGAGTTCGCCGGCCGCTTCGAGGACGTGCCCCGCTTCCTGTCCGCCATCGCCCTGGTGGCCGAGTTCTCCGCCCGGGCCGCCCTGGAGGGCGACGGCGAGGCCCCGGACGACGTGCTCACCCTCACCACGGTCCATCAGGCCAAGGGGCTGGAGTGGCGGACCGTCTTCGTGCTGAGCCTCACCGACGGGCGCTTCCCCCTGTCGCTCGCCACGCGCGACCTGGAGAACGAGGAGGAGGAGCGCCGCCTCTTCTATGTCGCCGTCACCCGGGCCCGGGAGGCGCTGTGGCTCGTGTACCCCCACACCTCACTGCCCCGGGAGGACGGGCGGCTGCTGCTCACCCCGTCCCGCTTCCTGGCCGAGCTGCCGGTGGGGCCTGACGCGGTGTGTGAGACGCACCCGCCCCCGGAGCCCGACGGGCCGATCCGCCTGCGCGACCTGGGGCCGGATCCAGACCGGGAGCTGTAGGCCGGGCCCGAAATCAGCCCCCCTGGTGGGCAGGCTGGCCAGAACTACAGTCAGGGAGGAAGCGTCCGCCTAGAAACGCGCACGCGACGCCTCGACGTGCTAGAGAGTGAGGACGGGCGCGGCCTCCCCCTGAGCCGTGCACGTTGACCTTCATGGCGGACAGACCTCGCATCGTCGGGATTGACCTGGGCACCACCAACACCTTGGTGGCATCCGTGCGCAACCGCATCCCGAAGATCGTCCCCACGGACCGCGGCAACCTCATCCTGCCCTCCGTGGTCGCGCTGTCCGCCAAGAACGACCTGCTGGTCGGCGGCGTCGCCAAGGACCAGATGGTGACCAACCCCAAGAACACGCTCTGGGGCACCAAGCGGCTGATCGGCCGCAAGTACCATTCGAAGGCGGTGGAGGACCTCAAGGGGTACTTCCCCTACGACATCGTCGAGGACCCCAACGGGGACACCGCCGTCACGATGGGTGGCAAGCTCTACACGCTGCCGCAGGTCTCCAGCTTCGTGCTGTCGCAGCTGAAGACCATCGCGGAGCAGTTCCTGGGCGGCCCCATCGACGCGGCCGTCATCTCCGTCCCCGCCTACTACAACGACAACCAGCGCAACGCGGTGAAGGAGGCCGGGCGGCTGGCCGGCTTCGACGTGAAGCGCATCGTCAACGAGCCCACCGCCGCGGCGCTGGCCTACGGCTTCAACCGGGGTCTGGATCAGAAGGTCCTCGTCTATGACCTGGGCGGAGGCACCTTCGACGTCAGCGTGCTGCACCTGGCCGGCAACGTCTTCGAGGTGCTGGCCACGGGCGGCGACTCCTTCCTGGGCGGCGCGGACTTCGACAACCGCATCATGGAGTACGTGCTGGAGCGCTTCCGCGACGAGACCAAGGTCGACCTGACCGAAAGCCCCATCGCCCTCCAGCGCATCAAGAACGCCGCCGAGGCGGCGAAGATCGACCTGACGCTCATCCCGAACGTCGTCATCGACCTGCCCTACATTGAAGAGCGCAAGGGCAAGCCGTTGGATCTGCGCATCCCGCTGACCCGCGACTACCTCAACAACCTCACCGGCGACCTGGTGGACCGCACCTTCGACATCTGCGACCGGGTGCTCGCGGAGAAGGGCATCAGCCGCTCGGAGATCGACGAGATCATCCTGGTGGGCGGCCAGAGCCGCATGCCGCTGGTCCAGCAGAAGATCCAGGCCCACTTCGGCAAGGCCCCGCGCAAGGGCGTGCACCCGGACGAGTGCGTGGCCCTGGGCGCGGCGCTCCTGGGTGACTCGCTGGGCAGCATCGACGCGGTGACGCTGCTGGACGCGCTGTCCATGCCCATTGGCTACGCGATGCCCAACGGCCGCGTGAAGCGCATCATCGAGAAGAACTCGCTGATCCCGATGGTGAAGAGCTTCCGCCTGCCGCCGCCGCAGCAGCCGGGCGCGCAGTTCATCGAGCTGGACATCTATCAGGGAGACAGCGACCTGATGGTGGACAACGAGTACCTGGGCACCGTTCGCGTGCCGGCCGCCGCCGCGGGCCGGAAGATCGACTTCCGCCTCACCGAGGAGTGTCTCCTCCAGGTGCAGGTGGAGGACGCGAGCGGCATGTCGCGCAAGGTGGATCTGGCCACCCGCGACACGCCCGAGCAGTTGAAGAAGGCCCTGCAGGAAGTCGCCTCGCGCAACACGCCGGCTGCTCCGTCGAGCAGCAGCGGGCCGAGCGATGACCGCGGCCTCTTCTCCAGCATCAAGAGCATCTTCCGTAGGGGGTAGGGAGGCGCGATGCCGAAGTTTCCGTCGAAGGAATGGCTGGACGAAGCCGTCCGGCTCACCAATGCAGACCCGGAGTGCGCCATCGCCGGCAAGGGATGGAAGGGCGACTTCGGGGCCATCATCGAGGCGGAGAAGGGCAAGCTGGACAAGTCCTTCGTCGTCCACGTGGAGCCCGGGGACTGCGACATCAAGCGGGCCCGCGTGCTGTCGGATCCGGACGACCTGGACGAGCTGGAGCCGGTGTACCTGGCCCGCGCGCCGTACTCCGTCTGGAAGCAGCTGCTGCTGGGCACGTTGGATCCGGTGGAGGCGGTGCTCAAGCGCCGCATCTCCATGCGGGGGGACCTGCAGCCTCTCATCGAACGCATGCGCTACAAGGGCATCGCCGACCGCGTCTTCGCCGCGCTGAAGACCGAGTTCCCCGACGGCCCCTGAGGCCAGAGGACACCCATGGGCATCCGCGACGACTTGAAGAAGCAGGCGCTGGGACTGTCCAGCATGGCCATGGAGAAGCTCATGGCCGACGAGAAGCGCGCCATGGCCGTGGCCCAGGCCATTGGCCGGGTCCAGCGCGGAAAGCAGGCCCTGGACCGCGGACAGGAAGAGGTCATGAAGGCCCTGCACTTCGCGCCGAAGGGCGACTTCAAGGCCGTGGGGAAGCAGCTCGCGGGCCTCAAGCGCCGCCTGCGCGAGCTGGACGAGAAGCTGGAAGCGCTCGCGGAAGAATCCTCCTAGAAAAGGCGTTGACACCCACGCGCACGAATGGCATTTACCGCCGCGTCCGTTGCGCAGCGGTGGCGCGGCGGGCGGCACAGACAGCAGGGCGCGTAGCTCAGCGGTAGAGCACTGCCTTCACACGGCAGGGGTCGCAGGTTCGAAACCTGCCGCGCCCACTCAGAAAGGCCGTGAGTCCTCAGGGGCTCACGGCCTTTCGCTTTTCCAGCTCCTGACAGTCGCTGTTCGCCGGGCGGAGGCGCCCGTTGGCTGCCGCACGCGGCCGGGCCGCAGTGTCGGGTTCCGGCGCAATCGGCAGGGTCGGGGCGTGGCCGGAGATCCGCGGACTGTGCGACCTTCCTGGCCGTGCCCAGGACATTGCGATTCACGTGGGATCAGCAGGGACGGGCGGTCGTGAGTGGCCTGCCGCCCGACGACGTGCTGGCGGACTACCTCGCCCAGGAGCTGCGGCCGGATGCGAACCGGGCGCAGGGGATGCTGCGCGAGCTGACGGCGCTGCGGCAGGGACAGCGGGAGCGGTGGGACGTCACCGGGGAGACCTGGAGCCTGGAGCTCAACCGGGCCCGGGCCTCCATCCACAGTGAGGTGGCCATCCCCGGCCGCTCCCAGGACCTGCCCCTGGAGGAGTTCGAGGACGCCATCCGCTCCTGGCTGGAGTTCATGGAGCTGTCGCGGGGCCACTGAAAAAAGAGGCCCGAGCCCCCATGCGCTTCGAGGGCCCGGGCCCGGAGCCCCACACCCCATGGGACCCACAGCCGGAAAAATGTTGGTTCCGCGGGAGCGTCAGCTCTTCGCGGTGGCCGCCGCGTCGCGGCTCACATCCGAAGACGCCTCAGCGTTGGGCGCGTGCGGCGGCGTGTTCTTGGCCTTCACCAGCGAGGCCACGATGCTTCCGCCCAGCACCAGCGCGATGACGCCCAGGGAGACGGCCGGGGACAGGTGCACCACGTCCACCAGCGCCATCTTCGCGCCCACGAAGACGAGCACGCCGGACAGGCCGACCTTCAGGTAGGTGAACTTCTCCATCGCGCCGGCCATCAGGAAGAAGAGCGAGCGCAGGCCCAGGATGGCGAAGATGTTCGACGTGAAGACGATGAACGGGTCGCGCGTCACCGCGAAGATGGCGGGGATGGAGTCCAGCGCGAAGAGCACGTCGGACGCCTCCACCAGCATCAGCGCCATGAGCAGCGGCGTCGCCAGCTTGCGGCCGTTCTCCACCGTGACGAAGTGCTGCCCGTGGAAGTGCGGCGTGGAGGGGATGACGCGGCGGGCGGTGCGCATCAGCCAGCCGTCCTCCGGGTGCTCTTCATGGTTGCGCTGGATGAAGAGCTTCACGCCCGTGATGATGAGGAAGGCGCCGAAGACGTAGATGAGCCAGTGGAAGCGCTCCAGCATCGCCACGCCCGCGAAGATCATCGCCGCGCGCAGCACCAGAGCGCTCAGGATGCCCCAGAAGAGGACCCGGTGCTGGTAGAGGGCCGGGACCTTCATCGTGGAGAAGATGACGACGAAGACGAAGATGTTGTCGACGGAGAGCGACTTCTCGATGAGGTAGCCGGTGAGGAACTCCATGCCCGGCCCGGCGCCGTAGCGCCACCACAGGAAGGCGTTGAACGCCAGCGACAGGCTCACCCACACCGCGCTCCATGCCCCGGCCTCCTTGAAGCTCACCGTGTGCGCCTTGCGGTGGAACACACCGAGGTCCAGCGCGAGCATCGCGAAAACAAACGCGATGAAGCCACCCCACATGAGGGGGCTGCCGATGGTTTGGAAGGATTCCAACGAGTTCACCTGGGGAAGGCACGGGGAGCCAACCCCTCTCAAATAGGAGCGTCGGCAATCTTCGGCAAATAGAGAATCCGGACGCGATACTTAGGGAAAACAGAAGTATCACCCAGGAGCAGGCGTCCCGCCGGGGAAGGGGGGCCGGACGGTCGGGGGCTCTTGAGGCCCTTGTCGCCAGGGGAAGTGTTCATTTCCGCCATGGTTTTCAATGACCCCGGCTGGAGAACGCTTTCACCGGGCCATTGAGACCAGCCGAGCGCCCGAACCTCCCGTGGCACGAGAGCCCGGAGGCTTGGAGCGTGGGTGACGGGGCCGCCGGCGAAGGCGTCGCGGCCGCTGCCCGTCTCGAGGGCCCCCGAGCACGGAAACCCCCTGCCCGATGCGGAACCGATTTGTCTTCACGTCCAGCGCGCTGCTGGTGGCACTCCATGCCTTTGGCCTGTCTCTTAGACACATCTGACGCTGCCGACGATCGCATA
>NZ_RAWQ01000328.1:0-6903 GCF_003668965.1 Corallococcus sp. AB030 | reverse complement strand
CGGGTTCAGCGAGGGACGGGGCGGGTGCTACGCCCGTGGACACGGCAGACCCGTGCGAGGACACACCCGCCTCCGGAAGACTCCCGTGCACCGGAGCCCCGTGTGAGACGCCGGCCGGATCCGTCGTCGCGGACTCGATCTGAATCGCGCCGTTCGAAGCCGTCATCGCGGACGAGGCTTGAGGAGCGCGAACCGACACAGGGGCCGTCATCGCGGAGGCGGCCTGAGGAGCGCGGACTGACGCCGTGACCAGTGCCAGGTCGGAGGTCACATCAGGCGCACGCTCCACGGGCGCGGCCGGGGCCTCTGCCGGAACCTGCGGCGCACGAACGGGACTTCCTGCCGGAGGCGCGAACGGAGACGTCGTGGCGCGTGCTCTCGGCTGCACCCAGACCGCCTGGGTCTGGAACGCATACGTGGGCAGGTGCAGCCGCAGGCGCTGCTCGTGCGCGTAGAACGCGCTCCAGTCCACAATCACACCCGCGGTCCACAGCTCGCCCACGGCCTGGAGCCAGCCCATCTGCTCCGTCGTCTTCCCGCCCACCCGCAGCGACGCCAGCGCGTGGACGGGGGATCCGCCGCCTTCGGGCCGGGCCAGGTTCGCGCGCACCAGCGGCGTCACGTCCTGTCCCGGTCCCACCTCCAGCAGCACCGTGCAGCCTTCCGCCTGGAGCGCCTCCACCGCGCGGGTGAAGCGCACCGGCTGGCGCATCTGCTCCGTCCAGTAGTCCGGCGCCGCGAGCTGTCCCGGCCTGGCCAGCGCCCCCGTGAGGCTGGACACGTACGGCACCGCTGGCTCCGACCAGCGCAGCGTGCCCACCACGCGCGCCAGCTCCGGCATCAACGGCTCCACGTCCGCGGAGTGGAACGCGTGCGGCGCGGGCATGCGCACCGCACCGGCCTTCTGGGCCTTCAGCTCGGCCTCCAGCCGCTCCACTTCCTCCACCGGCCCGGACACCACGCAGCGGTCCGGAGCGTTCACCGCCGCCACCGACAGCCGGCCCGACAGCAACGGCTGCACGCGCTCCACGGGCAGGGCCACCGCGAGCATCGCGCCCGGCGGCATCCGGTGCATCAGCTCCCCGCGAGCCACCGCGAGGCGCATACCGTCCTCGACCGACAGCGCCCCCGCGATGCACGCCGCCGCGTACTCACCGAAGCTGTGACCCATCACCGCGGACGGCGTGACGCCCAGGTCCCGCCACATCCGAGCCAGCGCCACCTGCACACTGAACAACGCGGGCAGCGCCACGCGCGTGTCCGCGAGGTCCGCCGAAGCATCGGCCTCGGGCGCCAGCACGGCCGACACCCGCGCCCGCAGCGGCGCGTCCAGCAACGCGAGGCACGCATCCAGGTGCGCGCGGAACAGCGGCGACGCCTCCGCCAGCTCACGCCCCATGGCCAGCCGCTGCGAACCCTGCCCGGAGAACACGAACGCCACGCGCGGCGCCTTGCCCGGGCTCTTCGCCAGCGTCACCGGCTTCTGGAGCTGCCGCGCCAGGTCCTCCGCGCCCGTCACCACCACCGCGCGGCGGTACTCGAACGCCTTGCGACCCACGGCGTGCGTGAACGCCAGATCCGCCAGCGCCGAGTCCCCGACGCCCGCCGCCTCCAACCGCCGCGCCGCCGCCTCCAGCGCCTCCGGCGAGCGCGCGGACAGCACGACGAGCTGGTGGGAACGCGTGGTCGAACCACTCTGCCGCATGGGAGCTTCCTCGAGGATGGCGTGGGCATTGGTGCCACCAATGCCGAAGGAGCTGACCGCGGCGAAGCGAGGCGTCTCGCTCCGAGGCCACGACCGCAACGTGGTGTTGACGAAGAACGGACCCGCGTCGAAGTCGATCTGCGGGTTGGGCTTCTCGAAGTGGAGGCTGGGGGGAATCTCACCGTGGTGCAGCGACAGCGCGGCCTTCATCAGGCCCGCCAGTCCCGCGGCCGTGTCCAGGTGCCCCACGTTCGTCTTCAGCGACGCCAGCGCGATGCGTCCCCGGTGCTCCACGCCCAGGCCGTACGCACGGGTCAGCGCCGCCACTTCAATCGGATCCCCCAGCGGCGTCGCGGTGCCATGGGCCTCCACGTAGCCCACGGCCTCCGGTGCCACGCCCGCGTTGGCCAACGCCTGGGACACCACCGCTGCCTGGCCCTGCACGCTGGGCGCGGTGAAGCCGGACTTGTTCTTGCCATCGTTGTTGAGCGCCGAGCCCCGGATGACGGCGTAGATGGCGTCCCCATCCCGCACCGCGTCCTCCAGCCGCTTGAGCACCACCGTGCCCACGCCGTTCCCGGGCAGCGTCCCCTGTGCCCGAGCGTCGAACGCACGGCAGTGTCCGTCCGGTGAGAAGATGAGGCCCTCCTGCGCCACGTAGCCCGTGCGCTGCGGCAGCGACAGCCGCGAGGCCCCCGCGAGCGCCACGTCGGACTGACCCGTCCGCAGGCTCTGACAGGCCAGGTGCACGGCCACCAGACCCGTGGAGCACGCGGTGTAGAGCAACGTGCTCTCACCCGTGAGCCCCAGCTTGAAGGACGCCTTCGTCGGCAGGCTCTCGTGGGTGGCGGTGCCGTTCAGCTCGAAGAAGGACGCCGCGTCCAGCGGCATCGCCTGCCGCACGGCCTCCGCGTATCCAGAGGCCGCCGCGCCCGCATACAGCGAGATGGCGCCGGGGTAGCGCTCCGGATTGACGCCCGCGTCCTCCAGCGCGGCCCACGCCGTCTGGAGGAAGAGCCGCTGCTGCGGATCCGTGAACTGCGCCTCGCGCAGCGACATGTCGAAGAACGCGTGGTCGAACCCCTCCACGTCCTCCAGGACACCCGCGGCCGGGACGAACGCCGGGTGGTACCAGAGCTCGAACCCCTCCGGCAGGGAGGGCAGGTGCTCCAGCTCCTCGGGGGTGAAGCGCGTGATGGACTCCACGCCCTCGCGCAGGTTCCGCCAGAACGCCTCCACCGTTCCCGCTCCGGGGAAGCGGCCCGCCATGCCGACGATGGCGATGGACCCGGAGGCGCCAGGCTTCGACGCCTCGCGCGGACGGTGGCCGGGCGCGGTGGGCGACGGCGCGGGTGCTCCCTGCGACTCGTGCTCCAGCCGCTGGGCGAGCGACTCCACCGTGGGGTGTTCGAACAACCAGACCACGGGCACATCGCGGCCCAGCGTCTCCTTCAAGCGCGAGGCGAGCCGCATCACGGACAGCGACGTGCCACCCAGGTCGTTGAACAGGTGGTCCTGCGTACCCACCCGGTCGGCCCCGAGTTCGCGGGACCACGTGGAGGCGATCCGTTCCTCCAGTGGATGGGAGGGCGCCACGTAGCGCTCACGCCGGCCGGTGACCTCCGAGTCCGGAGCGGGCAGGGCCTTGCGGTCCACCTTGCCGCTGGGGTTCAGGGGCAGGGTGGGGAGCGCCACGAACAGCGACGGCACCATGTAGTCGGGGAGCTTGCGGCGCAGGGCCTCTCGCAGCCGCGTGGGCTCCAGCACCTGACCCGGGCGCGGCATCGCGTAGGCCACGAGCCGCTTGTCGCCGGGCACGTCCTCGCGCACCACCGCCGCGGCCTCGTGCACTTCGGGCAGCTCGCGCAGGGCGGCTTCCACTTCCGGAAGCTCGATGCGGAAGCCGCGCACCTTCACCTGGTGGTCCGTGCGGCCCAGGAAGTCCAGCGTCCCATCCGCGCGCCAGCGGACCCGGTCGCCCGAGCGGTACAGCCGTGCGCCAGGCTGCGCGCCGTACGTATCCGGCACGAAGCGCTCCGCCGTGAGGTCCGGCCGCGACACGTAGCCCCGGACCACGCCATCTCCGCCGAGGAACAGCTCCCCCGGCACGCCCACCGGCACCGGCTGGAGCCGCGCGTCCAGCACGTACGCCGTGGTGTTCGCGAGCGGCGCGCCAATGGGCACCGACGCGCCCGCCTGCTCTGGCCGCTCCACCGTGAAGAACGAGGCGGCCACGGAGCATTCACTGGGGCCGTAGGCGTTGATGACGGTCCGGCCCAGGAACTCCACCGCGCGGCGCACATGCGGGGCGGAGATGACGTCGCCCGCCACGTGCACTGCGCGCAGCCGTCCGAGGATGTCCAGCCGGTGCTCCACCAACTGCGAGAAGAGCCCCGACGTCAGGTGGGCGAAGCTGACCGCGTGGCGCTCCACCACGCGCGCGAGCGTGTCCATGTCTCCGGCGGGGACCTTGCCGGGGAAGATGACCAGCCGGCCGCCATGCAGCAGCATCGTCCACAGCTCCATCACGGAGCCGTCGAAGGACAACGGCGCGAAGAGCATGCCCGTTTCGCGCTGACCGACGCGCGAGTAGGGCTCGGCGTGCACGAGGCGCATCACGCCACGATGCTCGGAGGCCACCCCCTTGGGACGACCGGAGCTGCCGGAGGTGAAGATGACGTAGGCAAGGTTGCGAGGCCCCACGGTGACTTCCGGCGCGGTGACAGGCTGATCATCGAGCGACAGCGCGTCCACGAAGAAGCAGGCCAGGGTCGCGTCCGGCACGTGCAGCCGCTCACGCAGCGCGCGCGTGGTGAGCAGCATCCGGGGCCGGGCGTCCTCCATCATGAACGCCAGCCGCTGCGCGGGGTACGACGCATCCAGCGGCACATAGGCGCCGCCCGCCTTGAGGATGGCGAGCACCGAGACGACGAAGTCCACGGAGCGCTCCATGCACACCGCCACCGGCACGTCCGGGCCCACGCCCCGAGCGCGGAGGAAGTGCGCGAGCGGATTGGCCCGCGCCTCCAGCTGCGCGTACGTCAGGCGAAGATCCCCGTCCTCCACGGCGATGGCGTCCGGAGTCCGGGCGACCTGGAGCGCGAACTGCTCGGGGAGGGTGCTGCCGGAGGGGTAGTCCCGGGCCGTGTCGTTCCACGCGGTGAGCACCTGGTGGCGCTCCGCGTCCGTCATCCAGGGCAGCTCGTGGATGGAGGTCTCCGGGGCCGCGATGGCGGCGTCCAGCAGCACGCGGAAGTGACCGGCCAGCCGCGCCACGGTGCCGGCGTCGAACAGCTCCGTGGAGTACTCCAGCCAGCCCTCGAAGCCCTGGGGGGACTCCGCGAGCGACAGCGTGAGGTCGAACATGGACGTGCCGGTGTGCACGTCCAGGAGCCGGGACTGGAGCCCCTGCAGGACGGGCGCGTCCACGCGCGCGCCCTGGAGGTTGAACATCACCTGGAACAGCGGCGTGTGCCCCAGTTCACGAGGAGGCCGGAGCGCCTCGACCACACGCTCGAAGGGCACATCCTGGTGCGCGTACGCGCCCAGCGCCGTCTCCCGCACGCGGGCCAGGAGCTCCCGGAACGAAGGAGCCCCCGACAGCCGCGTGCGAAGGACCAGCGAGTTGACGAAGAGGCCGACGAGCCCCTGGAACTCCGCGCGCTGACGGCCCGCGATGGCCGTGCCCACGCTGATGTCGTCCTGGCCCGCGCGGCGGGCGAGCACGGTCTGGAAGGCCGCGAGCAGGACCATGAACGGCGTGACGCCTTCACGCTCCGCCAGCGTCCGGACCGATTTCGCGAGGCCCGCTTCCAGCACCACCGGCACCCGAGCGCCCGCGGACCCACGCCGCGAGGGACGCGGCCGGTCCGTGGCCAGCTCCAGCAACTGGGGAGCACCGGCGAGCTGTGTCCGCCAGTAGTCCAGCCGCGACTCCAGCGCGGCGCCGTCCAGCGCGTCCCGCTGCCAGTCGGCGGCGTCGGCGTAGTCGAGGGGCAGGGCGGGCAGGGGCGACGGGCGGCCTTCGCGCAGCGCCGAGTAGAGGGCCGAGACCTCGCGCACCAGCACTGCCATGGACGTGGCGTCCGACACGGCATGGTGCATGACGAGCACCAGCACATGGGTCCGCGCATCCAGCGTGAGGAGCGTGGCGCGCACCAGCGGTCCGCGCTCCAGGTCGAACGGGCGGCGGGCCTCTTCGTGGGCCAGGCGGAGCGCCTCGGCTTCGCGGGCGTTGGCGGGCAGGGACTCCAGTGACACGCGCGCCAGCGGCAGGGATGCATCCGGCGCGATGACCTGCCGGGGCTGCCCCGGGGCCTCGCGGAAGGAGGTCCGCAGGCCTTCATGCCGGGCCGCGAGCGCCACGAGGCTGCCCTCCAGCGCGGCCACATCCAGTTCGCCCTCCAGGCGCACGGCGGCGGGCAGGTTGTAGGACACGTCGCCGGGGGCGTACCGGGACAGGAAGAACAACCGGGCCTGCGAGGAGGACGCCTCGCGGTCGCCGCCCACGTTTCTGCGAAGAGGCGCGGGGCCCGCCGCGTCACGGAGGGAGGCCAGCCTGTGAGCCAGGGTCGTGATGCTCGGCCCCTGGAGCAGCCATTCCATGGGCACCGTCAGCCCGGTGCCGGCGCCCACTTCGTGCGCCAGCTCCACCGCGCCCAACGAGTCCAGCCCGTAGCGAGTCACCGGAGCATCGACGTCGATGTCCTCACGGATCATGCGCACGTGCCGGGCCACGACGTCTCGCAGCCATGCGACCAGTGCTTCCGCGTCCGGCTTCTCAGGCAGCGACGCTTCCGCCTTCGGCCCAGCGGGCAGGGGAGCCTCGGCCGGCGATGGGCGTGCATTGGAAGATTGAGAGCCCTCGGCCCGCCACGCGGTCACCTCCTGCAACGTCCCCGCGAGGAAGGCCGCTCGGCACGCGTGCCGCTGCACCTTGCCGCTTGACGTCTTGGGCAGACTGCCCGGCTCGATGATCACCACCGCGTGCGCCTGCACCTCGTGCGACTCCGCCAGCCTCTGACGGATGGTGCCCACCGCCGCGTCCGCCGCCGCCAGTTGCTCACGCAGTCCGCCCAGCCGCCGCACGTCGATTTCCTGCACGACGACGGCGCGCTCCTCGCCCCCCACCTCCACCGAGAACACCGCGCCGCCCCCGGGCCTCAGCGCCGGGTGCGGCGCGGTGTTCTCGGTGGAGG
>NZ_RAWQ01000327.1:0-6954 GCF_003668965.1 Corallococcus sp. AB030 | reverse complement strand
GTTCCCGGGCGAAGGGGGAGGGTGACGGTGAAGGTGCTGCCCTCGCCCGGCGCGCTGCGCACGGTGACGTCGCCGCCCAGCAGCCGCGCCAGGTCGCGGGAGATGGACAGGCCCAGGCCGGTGCCGCCGTACTTGCGGTGGGTGCTGCCGTCGGCCTGCCGGAAGGCCTCGAAGATGAGCCCCTGGAGCTCGCCCGGAATGCCGATGCCGGAGTCGCGCACGCTGAACGTCACGCGCCCCGGGCCCTCCGTGGCGACGGTGAGGGTCACCTCGCCGGAGTCCGTGAACTTGAAGGCGTTGGCGAGCAGGTTCTTGAGCACCTGGCCCAGCCGCTGGGGATCCGTCTCCAGCGTGGGGGGCACGCCCGGCGCGACGGTGGTGGTGAAGCGCAGACCCTTCTGCTCGGCCATGGGCTGGAAGGTGCGGCCCAGGTTCTCCACGAAGGGCTGGAGGCCCACTGATTCCAACTGCACGTCCACGCGGCCCGCCTCGATGCGCGACAGGTCCAGGATGTCATTGATGAGGGCGAGCAGGTCGTTGCCCGCGGAGCCGATGGTCTGCGCGAACTTCACCTGTTCGGCGGTGAGGTTGCCCTCCTTGTTGTCCGCCAGCAGCTTCGCGAGGATGAGCGAGCTGTTGAGCGGCGTGCGCAGCTCGTGGCTCATGTTGGCCAGGAACTCGCCCTTGTAGCGGTGGGTGCGCTCCAGCTCCGAGGCCTTCTCCGTAAGCGTGACCTGCGCCAGGGCCAGGTCGTCGCGCTGGTTCTCCAAGAGGCGCGCCTGGGCCTCCAGCTGGGCGTTGGTTTGCTCCAGTTCCGCCTGCTGGTTCAGCAGTCGCGCCTGGGACTCCTTGAGGACGCGGCTCTGCACTTCAATCTCTTCGTTGGAGACGCGCAGCTCCTCCTGCTGGGCCTGGAGCTCCTCGGCCTGTCGCTGCGTCTCTTCCAGGAGTTGTTCCAGGCGGGTGCGGTCGAGCGAGGCGCGCACCGCGACGGCGATGGCGTCCGACACCTGCTGGAGCAGCTCCAGGTCCGACGGGTGCACCGGGTGCAGGAAGCCCAGCTCCACGACCGCGTTGACCTGTCCGTCCACCTGGGAGGGCGCGATGAGCACGTGGCGCGGACGGCCCCGAGCCAGTCCGGAGGAGATGGGCAGGTAGCCTTCGGGCACGTCGCGCAGGTGGCAGGCCCGGCCGTCCTTGATGGCCTGTCCGGCCAGTCCTTCGCCGGGAGCCAGCGTGTCATGCCGCGCATCCAGGTCCGCAGGAAGCGCGTGGCCCGCGACGCGGCGGAAGTGGTGCGTCGTGTCCGCGACGTAGAGTGCGCCCACCTGGGCGTCGAGCGTGTCGGCGAGGACGCGCAGGATGTTGTCTCCCAGCCGGTCCATGCGCTGGTCGCCCTGCATGCGCACGCCGAGTTCGGTCTGGGCGGTCTGGAGCCACGACTCGATGGCGCGGGCCCGGAAGTCGCGCGCGGCGGTATACGCGGCGATGCCCAGCAGCGCGAACAGCAGCACGGAGCCGCTCAGGGTGACGGCGAGGGACAGGTTGGCGGACGCCTGGAACTCCTCGTACCGGCTCGTGAGCAGCGCGCGCTCCTCCAGTTCCATTTCCTCCACGGTGGCGCGGATGGTGCGCATGGCGGCGAAGCCGCTGTCCTCCTTCACCACGGCGATGGCCTGCCGGCCCTCACCGCGCAGTTGCAGGTCCACGGTCTCCTGCAGCTCCGCCAGCTTCTCCGTGACCGCGCCCTCCAGCCGGTCCAACCGCTGTTGCTGCACGGCGCTGTAGGCGATGAGTCCGCGAAGCTCCGCGAGCTTCTCCGGCAGCGTCTTCTTCGCGAGGGAGTAGGGGCTGAGGTAGCTCTCCGCGCCCGTGAGGAGGAAGCCGCGCTGCCCGGTCTCCGCGTCCTTCACGGTGGACAGCACCTCCTCCAACTTCGCCGCGACGGTGAGCGTATGCGTCACCATCTCGCCCGTGGCCGCGCGCGTCTTGAGCGTGCGGTAGGA
Organism: Corallococcus sp. AB030; assembly: GCF_003668965.1. NCBI lineage: Bacteria > Pseudomonadati > Myxococcota > Myxococcia > Myxococcales > Myxococcaceae > Corallococcus > Corallococcus sp. AB030. The sequence goes on along the minus strand of NZ_RAWQ01000327.1, from coordinate 4,948 downwards.
GAGCAGTGCGATGGCGAGCACGGCCAGCGCCGCCACGGCGAATCCGGTGAACGTGGAAGGGGGAAGCGCCGGTCCGAAGCGCTCGACGCGCGGAGCATCCTTCACGCGGGGCGGGCTCATGGACACCGCCCAGGGGCGCACGGAAGGCAAGCAGTCACAGTGGAGCGCACGGAAGGAGCCCGTCCGACGAAGGTGAACGGATTGACTACCATGTCAGGAGGGGACGCCCGGGACCCGAGGGGCCGAAGTGTCGCTTTGTGCGCGCCCGGCGAAGACGCGTGACCCGGGAGGGCGTCAGCAGTTCGTCAACCCAGGCCGCGACCCGAAGTTCCCCAAGCGGGCACTCGCCTCACGGATCAGCCGTGGACCGCGACGTCGCGTATGCGCGAAGCCCAAACTGGGGCACGGACAGATGCTCCCGCCCGGGCCCGGTTTCCGCAAAACCTGTCCGACAGTCGGACCGATTCGCGCCGAATGAAACCGATGCCACACCCCTGGCGGAAGCAGCGGCGAACCGCAACCTCATCTGCGCGCGGTCACCCAATCATGTGTACGAGCAGCATCGTCCCCCTGGAGCCAGTTGCCGCAAAACCTGCCCGACAGTTGGCCTGGTTCGCACCGAATGAAACCGATGCCGCGCGCTTGGCGGAATGCAGCGGCGACCCGCAACGTCGTCCGCGTGCGGTCACCCAATCATGTGTACGAGCAGCGTCGCCCACCTGGGGCTGGTCGCCGCAAAACCTGTCCGACAGTCGGACCGCTTCGCACCGCATGAAGCCGAAGACGCTCGCTTCGCGGAACGGAGCGGCAAGCCACGACGTCGTGCGGGCGCGGACACCAAGGTGGGGCCACGATCAGAGCCGCCCGCATGGGGGCGGCTCTCTCAAAACCTGTCCGACAGTCGGACGGATTTCGCCGCTTGGGCCCGAGGCCGCTCCCGCCCGGCGGGGGCGCGACGTCATGCGCGCGCAAACGCCAAATTGGGGGCGCGGGCAGATGTCCCCGACCGGGCCCGGTTGCCTCAAAACTTGTCCGACAGTCGGACAGGTTTTCGCCGCCCGGGTCCCGGACTGCGGCCCACCCGATGACACGGATTGGTGGGCTCGCACGTCCATGTCAGACCCCTGTGGTTGGATGGCGATGCTGTGACGAGGAGGGGGAATGGGGATGGAACGGCGAGGACTCGTGGCCTATGTGGAGGCGCAAATCGAGCGCGATATCGCGCTGGGGCGTCTGCACCCGAGCGGACAATTCGGCTCCGAAGCGAAGCTGGCGCGCCGCTATGAGGTGTGTCGGGGCACCATCCGCGAGGCGCTGCGGCGGCTGGCGGCACGGGGGCTGGTGTTTCAGCGTCCCGGACGCAAGACGCGCGCGGTGCCGCTGGATGAGTCGCTGACGCTGGAGAACCTGGGGCTGGCGCTGCATGACGCGAGCAACCCGGATGCCCGGTGGCTTCTGGAGGGCTACTTCAGCCTCAAGCGGCAGGTGCTGGTGGAGCTTCTGGCCGACTGCTGCGCGAGGGCCTCGGACCTCGACTTGGACCGGCTGGGGAGCACGTGCTACCAGCTCCAGGACGCGGCGCACTGGGAGTCGGGGGAAACCTGCGCGCAGGCGGAGTTCGAGTTGCTTCGGCATGCGGCGCGGGTGGCGGCGCGTCCGGGGCACGTGCTCCTCATTCAGTCCCTGCAGCGGGCATTCATGGGAGGAGCCGCCCAACTGCTGCCGCTCATGGGCGGAGCGGCGCTGCGCGAGTGGGCCTTCCGCGTGATGGCGATTCTGAACGAGCGCGACGTGCAGGCACTGCAGCATGAGCTGCCAGCACTGCTGAAGGCGCGCGATGAGCGCGTACTGAATGCCTTTGCCCCTGCGCCCCAGGAACCTGCGTCCCCCGAGGCCCACCTCACTCAAGAAGGCATCGTCGGTGCGCCTGCATCAGCCAACGGGCTGGAGGAACCGCCGGCGGAACGCCCTTGCGTTGAGGAGCGTTGCGCCAGCGCCCCCGCGTCAGCCACCACGCAAGACGAAGCGTTGGATGCATGTCCTTGCATTGAGGCGAGTGGCGCCGAATGCGTCGCGTCCACCGCCGAGCAGGATGATGCGCCGGAGGCACGCCCCTGTGGGGAGAGTCGTGGCATCGGAGCTCCCACGCCAACCATTGAGCCGTCCGAGACGCTGGAGGTATGCCCAAGCGTTGATGCTCATGGCCTCTGCTGCCTCACGCCCATCGCCGAGGACACCGGGCCACTTGGGATTGCACCTTGCCTCGATGCGCAGGCCCTCCTTGTGGAGTCGGACAGCGTGCAGGGGGTGGCTTCATCCGCGCCAGGGCTTGTCTCCTGTGAGGCTGGTGGGGAGCACGCAGGGCGGGACGAGGTGGGCGCTGCCTGGGAAGACCTGGCCGACCGTCAGAGATGTCTTGGCGCTTCGCCTCCGGAGGGAGCCTCCAGCAGCCCGAGGCTCGACCCACTGGTTCCCGCTGAATCCTCCGCGGGGCGTGTCGCAACGTGGGCGAGACGCTTCATGGACCCCTGGGCTTCGCTGGGGCGCTGGGCCGTACGCTTCTGGCGGTCCATGGCCCATTCCCCAAGCCCTCCTGCTTCATGAGCGACGACAGCCCTTCATGCTCGCTGTCGTTCATGAGGCTCTGCGCGGACGCCTGAAGAGGCGCGCATGCGCCGATGGACCGAGGACGCATCCGTCCGTGCCTTGCCGCCGCGCAGGATGTATTCGCGAACTTCTGGCGGAGCGTGGCTAGAACGCTCCGGACAGGCCCACCATCTGGGTCCCGACCATCGGGTTGAGTGACACCGAGGACGGCCGCGCGCTGGTGGGCGGGGTGTCATCCACGCGGCCGTGCAGGAGCAGGGGCACGGCGACGCCGAACGCGGTGCCCAGCACGGCACCGGTGACCACGTCGGACAGGTAGTGCTTGTCCGCGCCCATGCGCAAGAGGCCCACGGAGGCGGCGAGCGGCAGACCCACGCCCCAGACGACGGCTTGGTGCTTGTAGCCGCGCATCGTGGCGACAGTGCCGGCGGACACGGCCAGGGAGAAGGCCAGGTTGGTGTGGCCACTGTAGAAGGACAGATTGTTGTCGGTGGGGTGCGCGGTGAGGCCCTTTTCCGCCTCCGGGAGGACGTGGACGAAGGGCCGCTCGCGGCCCACGGCGAACTTCACGGCCTGGTTGGCGACGGAGGCGAGGACGGCGCTCTGGACCATGATGGTGGCGTCCTGGGCGAAGAACTCCGTGGAGGCGCCGCTGCTGCGCCCCACTGCGTACTGGGTGCCCAGCAGGCCCAGCGGCAGGCCCGCGAACCCGATGATGTTGCTCCAGGTGTCCGCGCGCTTGCGGGACGCTTCCGTGTTGCCCGCGATGCCTCGGCCCCAGCGGTCCAGGCGGTTGAGCCGGTCAGTGCCGTCCGGTGCACGGTCGCACCAGCGGCACTGTGCCGGGGCCAGGTTGTCCTTGAACACCGACTCGGTGGAGATCCACAGCACGCCCGCGGTGCCGGTGATGATGCCGTCGCGCGTCCAGTTGAAGCGCAGCGCGCGCGGCGCGTCGGAGGTGTCCTGTGCGGCGGCCGGGGTCAGCGGCGCCAGCACGAGCAGGCAGAAGGTGGCGAGGGTCCGGTAGGAAGCAAGCATGGGGCGGCGGAGCATAAGGGCGCTCAGCCCTTTTCCCGCAATCCGGGTGGTGCGGGCTCAGCGCGCCCCGGCCTCGTCCTCTTCGACGAGCCGCGCCAGGAAGTCGCCCAGGGCCTTCACCTTGGGCGGGGTGCGCCGGGCCTGGGGCCACACCAGCCACAGCGCGCCGCGTTCCAGGGAGTGCTCGCGGAGGAAGGGGCGCAGCGTGCCGGCGTCCAGCTCCGGGCGGATCATCAGCTCCACGAACTGGGCGATACCGAAGCCCGCTCGGGCTGCGTGGGTGACGGCCTCGCTGTTGTTGAAGACGAAGGTCTCCGGGATGCGCGGCGAGGGGGCGCCCGCGGGCTGGCGCAAGGCCCAGGACTCCACGCGGCCGGTGGACACGAAGCGGTAGCGGATGCAGTCGTGTTCCTGGATTGCGTCGAGCGAGCGCGGCGTGCCGTGCACCTGGAGATAGGAGGGAGAGGCGCAAAGGATGAAGCGCTTGGGGCCCAGTCGGCGGCGCATGAGGCGTGAGTCGGTGAGCTCGCCGCAGCGCACCGCCGCGTCCAGCCCGTCTCCGACGATGTCGGCCACGTGGTCGTTGACGTCCAGATCCAGCTCCAGGTGCGGGTACTCGCGGCGGAAGCGCTGGAGGTTGGGGATGATGAGCCGCAGGGCGAGCATCTCCGGGACGGAGACGCGGCCGCGGCCGCGAGGGGTGCGCACGGCATGGGCGAGCTCCGACTCCGCGTCGCGAAGTTCGGTGAGGGCGCGCACGCAGCGCTCGTGGAAGCGGGCACCCTGCTCGGCATGATGGAGACCTTCCTGCGCGAAATCGGCGCGGTGGCGGACCTCCCCATGGGCGTGGAGCGCTTCCTCGCCGTTGACACCGCCACCCTCGTGCTCCTGGGCGACCAGAGTCCCCAGGTGCTTCTCGCGGAACCTGCCCATGCCCTGGCGAAAGTCCTCCCCCACGCGTCGCTCCGAGTGCTGCCGGGGCACGGCCACGTGGCCCACGTCTCCGCACCCGCGCTGCTCGCCCGTGAGGTGGAGGACTTCCTCTCCGCGCGCTGAATCGCCTGAGGAGCCTTATGCCCAGGCGCCCCTGGTGGCTTGTCGGGCAGGTTCCCGCAGCAGCGCGGCTCCAGCGGCGGTGTTCCAGAACCTGTCCGACTGGAGGTCTGCGCAGAATAAGGGTGCAGGCTGACTGGCTACTGAGCCTCAAGGGAGGCAGGCGCCTCCAGCACGAAGTAGACGCAAAAAAGCCGGCTGCGTGTCAGCAGCCGGCGGATGTTGTGGGCCAGGAGTTTGAGGAGGACTT
>NZ_RAWQ01000326.1:0-7020 GCF_003668965.1 Corallococcus sp. AB030 | reverse complement strand
GTGCATGCCCCAAGTCTAAAGGCCAGCTCCCACGGCCGCCGGACCCCGGCCCGCAGGGCACCTCGTGTGTCTGGGAATGACGCCCACCCTGTCGGATTCTGGAGGGACCGCGGGCCCTCGCCGCCTCAGCGCGTGGGGCGTCGCCGTGGCGCTCGGGCCGCCGCCGGGCGTTCGAGCCCTCGCAGGCCCGCGTCCTTCAATCGGCGCCGGGCCTGGGCCGCCGGAAGCCCCGTGAAGTGCATGGCCAGCGCCAGCTTCACGTGGTCGCCTGCGGCCTGGAGCAACGCCTCCGCCCGCGCGGGGGGCAGGTCCGTCAACTCCGCGACCATCCGCACCGCTCGGGCCCGCAGCTTCGTGTTCGTGGGGCGCACGTCCACCATGCGCCCCCGGTACACGTGGCCCAGCGACACGAAGGCCGCGGTGGTGATGGCATTGAGCACGAGCTTCGTCGCCGTGCCCGCCTTCAGCCGCGTGGAGCCCGCCACCACCTCCGGCCCCGTGCGCGCCAGCACCACCGTGTCCGCGCGCATGGCCGGCCCCGGCGGGTTGCAGCACACCAGCACCGTGCGCGCCCCTCGCTCGCGGGCCTCGTCCAGCGCACCCCGGACATAGGGCGTGGAGGCCGACGCGGAGATGCCGCACACCACGTCCCGCGCCGTCGCCCGGAACGTCCGCACCGCCCGGGCCCCGGCAGCGACGTCATCCTCGGCGCCCTCCACGGCGCGCGTCAGGGCCCGCCGGCCGCCCGCGATGGCCGCCTGGACCCGCGTCGCCGGGACACCGAAGGTGGGGGGACATTCGCTCGCGTCGAGCACGCCGAGCCGACCGCTGGTTCCCGCGCCCACGTAGAGCAGCCGGCCGCCAGCGCGTAACGCTTCCGCCACGGCCCGGGCCGCCGCCGCGATGGACGGCAACGCCTTACGGACCGCGTGGAGCGCGATCAGGTCTTCTTGATGCAACCGTCGGACGACCGCCTCGACAGGGAGGAGGTCCAGGTCATCCGTACGGGGATGGAGCCGTTCGGTGGGCGGAAGCGCGGACTTTCGAGCGCGCGTCATGCCCACCGGAAGGCTCCCGGACTTCAGGCGGCCTTGGTCACCTTGCCCGCCTTGATGCAGCGGGTGCAGGCCAGGACGCGCTCAATGGAGCCGCTCACGTTCGCCCGCACCTTCTGCAGGTTCGGCAGGGTCCGCTTCTTGGTCTTGTTGTTCGCGTGGCTGACGTTGTTACCCACCAGCGGACGCTTCCCACAGAGGTCGCACTTCCACGCCATGACTGCTAACTCCTTGAAAACTGGGGCGTTCGACAGCAGCCCATAAAAGAGCGGCGGACCCTACCAGAAACAGGCCGGAAATCCAGCCGGATCCGACCCGGGACCTATCCCTTGAGCGGATCCTTCTTCTTCAACATGTCCTGCACCAGCTTCGCGGCGCGCATGCCCGCGAGCAACTCGCCCTCCAGGCCCAGGCCGGGCAGCACCTCGCGGCCCGCCAGGATCACGTTCTTCGCGGGCGTGCGCTGCTTCAACCCCGTGACGCCCAGGAAGGCTTCCGTTTCGAAGCTGTAGAGCGGGTGGGGCATGAGCCGGCTGCCGCGCACTCCGCCGGCGTCCAGGTAGGGGACCGAGCGCAGCGCGCGGTGCTGCTTCGTGAACGGCATCAGCCGGTCCAGGTGCTCGTCGATGCGCTTCGCCAGCGCCTGGAGGTGCTCTTCGCCCTCTTCGCGCGCGGAGGCCGGGACGAAGGCGCCCGCGCACACCACGCGCACGCCCTCCACGTCCTTGTGCCCGGAGGCCGCGGCCGTGCGCGCCGGGTGCTGCTGCACGAGCAGCGGGCCCAGCTCCGGGTCCTGCGTGTCCACGAGCACCAGCTCGCCCATGCCGCGCGGGAGCGCCGCCTCCGGCACCACCCAGTTCACGCTGAAGAGCAGCGACTTGATGTTGGACTGATCCAGGTGCTCCAGCAGGCCGCGGTTGTGCTTCTTGTCCGTCACCAACCGGCGCAGAGCCCCGGAGTCCGTGGCCGTCACCAGGCACGACGCGCGGTAGAGCGTGTCCGAGCGCACCAGCTTCACGCCGGAGAACTTGCTGCCGTCGAACGCGAGTTCCTCGACGATGAAGCCCGCCGGGTTGTCGCGGCCCAGCACGTCGCCGCCCAGCTCCGTCAGCCGCCGGGTGAGCACGTCGCGCAGGGCGTCCATGCCGCCCGGGTACGTGGATGGCGCGGTGAGCACCTGGGACAGGGCCCGCGTCTGCGCCAGGGGCGCGCTAGGCTTCTCCAGGTGGACGAGGAAGGGCAGCAGGCCGCGCACCAGCGACAGCGCCGGATCCTCGCCCGCGAGCCGGGGCGTGGCGTCCAGGGCCGGGTGATCCTTGATCTGTCCCTTGAGCTTCCAGCCCTCGAAGAAGCCGTCGGGCGGCAGCTGGGGCCCGGCCTTGAAGAAGGCGTCGGTGGACTCGTGCTGCGCGGCGCTGCCCGCGAGCGCGCCCTGGATGCCCTCGCCGGCCTCGCCGAACTCGCGCGTCAGCTCCGTGCGGCGGCGGGCGGCGTCCCCGACCAGGTCCACCCGGTTCCGGGGCAGCACCAGCTGGAGCTCCGGCGCGTGGGGGCGCAGCGCGCGGCCGATGGCGGTGGAGAGGCCCAGCTCGTTGAGGGCCTCGTCCACGGCGGGCATGGCCTTGAGGGGCGGCGCGACGAAGGGGGCGTAGGGCAGCACGAAGCCGTCGTGCTCGTAGCCGGGCCCCATGCCGTCGTGCTCCACCAGCAACACGCGGTGGTTGCGCTTCGCCAGGAGCGCGGCGGCGAGCGCGCCTCCGACCTGGCTGCCCAGCACGATGACGTCGTACACGTGCCGGGACGGGCCCGAGGGGAGCTTGAGTTTGGCGGAGGACGTCGACATGGCCGCCGAACACTACACAACGTCACCGCGTCTGGCGCCCTTTTGGCGCCTTCCTGACACGTCCGGGGTGGGGCGTATGTGCCCCCTCAGGCCCTGGACCTGAAGAGGCGCGCGAGCAGCTCCGGGGGCAGCGTGTCGAAGTCCGGGGCGGTGTAGTGGGCCCCCGCGTTCTTCAGCGCCTCCGAGGTCGTGGTGGTCGTGATGCCCACGGTGACCATGCCGGCGGCGCGCGCGGACAGCACGCCGTTGATGGCGTCCTCGAAGGCGAGGCACGACTCGGGGGGCACCTGGAGGGCCTTCGCCGCCGCGAGGAAGATGTCCGGCGCGGGCTTGCCGCGCGTCACCTGTTCGGCGCCGACGACACAGGCGAAGAGCGGGCGCACGGAGAGCCCGTCCAGCACCAGCTCGCGGTTGCCGTGCGGCGCGGCGGTGGCCACGGCCAGGAGCAGGTTCGCGTCGCGCAGGCGGTGCAGGAATCCCTCCGCGCCCCGGTGCAGCGCGAGGTAGGGCCGGTAGATGGCGCGGTAGTGGGACTCCTTCTCTTCCGCGAGCGCGTCCAGCTCCGCGACGGAGAGGGTGCGGCCCAACAGCTGCGGGAGGATCTCCTCGTTCTTCTTTCCCGCGAACTCGTTCTGGAAGCGTTCCGCGGTCAGGCCATCCAGACCGAGTTTCCGGGCGAGCGTCAGCCAGGCGCGGTTGTGGAAGTCCATGTTGTCGACGAGCGTGCCATCCATGTCGAAGACGGCGGCGAGCAGGGGGGCGGCTGCGGGAGTCATGTTCTCCCCAATACCGATTTCCTCCGCCATGTCACCCCTGAATCTCCCATGCGAGCCCCTTCCGGGCTGATATCCCCCACGCCATGAGCGAGGACGTGCTGCTGGAGACTCGGGGGCCCGTGGGTCTGGTCACCCTCAACCGACCGAAGGCGCTCAACGCGCTCTCCCTGGAGATGTGCCGCGCGCTGCATCCCCAACTGGACGCCTGGGCGGCGGATCCGTCCGTGAAGGCGGTGGTGATCAGCGGAGCAGGGGGCCGGGCCTTCTGCGCGGGAGGGGACGTGCGCGCGGTGGCCAGTTCGGTCGCACGGTCGGACATGTCGCTGTCGCGCGAGTTCTTCCGTGCGGAGTACGCGCTCAACCATCGGATCCACCACTTCCCCAAGCCGTTCATCGCGTGGGTGGACGGCATCTGCATGGGCGGTGGGTTGGGGCTGTCCGCGCACGGGGCCTTCCGCGTGGTGACGGAGAAGCTGGTGCTCGCGATGCCGGAGACGGCCATCGGCATCTTCCCGGACGTGGGCGGTGGCTGGTTCCTCCCGCGCTTCCCGGGCGAGGCGGGGACGTACCTGGGGCTCACCGGCGCGCGGTGTGACGCGGCGGATGCGCTGTGGCTGGGGTACGCGACGCATCGGGTGGAGTCCTCGCGGCTGGAGGACGTGGTGGGTGCGCTGGCGGCCGCGGACTGGAGCGGACCGGGGCGCGAGGTGGCGGCGCGAGTGCTGAAGGGCTTCCATCAGGACGCCGGTGTTTCGGGGCTCGCGTCGCGGGCGGAGGTCATCGACCGGTGCTTCCAGGGGAGCCGCGTGGAGGACATCCTCGCGGCGCTGGAGCGCGAGGGGACTGCGTGGGCGGAGGAGACGCGTGCGACGCTGCCGCGCATGTCGCCCACGAGCCTGCGGGTGACGCTGCGGCAGCTGCGCATCGGGCGTGGCCAGGACTACGACGCGACGGCGCGCATGGAGTACCGGTTGAGCCAGGCGCTGACGCAGCGGCCGGACTTCCAGGAGGGGATCCGCGCGGTGCTGGTGGACAAGGATCAGAAGCCGCGCTGGAGCCCGGCCACGCTCGCGGAGGTGACGGACTCGGAGGTGGAGGCGTGCTTCGCGCCCCGGCCGGGTGACGAGCTGGAGTTGCCCGCGCTGGGCTGATCAACGTGCGCGGGGACGGTTACAGGTCCTCGTCGCTCACGACGGTGCGTCCATCCGCGCGCAGCAGCGCGGTGGTGATGCCTTCACCCGGGCGCAGCACGCCTGTCTCGTAGACGCGCTGACTGCCACACGAGGGGCTCTTCTCCTTCAAGAGCGCCACCGTGACGTCGAAGCGCCGGGCGGCCTCCAGGGCCTGCTGGGCGCCGTCCTGGAACGCGGCGGTGCGGTCCTCGCGCGTCTCCCGCGTGAGGGCCCGCGCACGGCCAGCCCAGACGTCCACGCCCGTGCCACCCGCGAGGTCCACGGGAGGCCGTGGAATGCCCATGCCCGCGGCGGCCTCCGGGCAGATAGGGATGACGGCCTTGCCCTCCAGCGCCGCGAGCACGCGCTCCGAGCGCTGCGAGCGGCCGTCGTAGCGGCACGCCTCGCCCAACAGGCATGCACTGACCATCACCGTGGGGGCCGCGCGCAGGGCCTCCCGACGAGCATCACGGGCAGACGCTAATGCATGCTGGGCCGGGCTCTGCACTTCGGGCGCGGCATGAGCCGGTGTTACCGCCTTCGGAGCGTTGTGCGCCGAGGATGGTGACAGCTCGATGGGCTTCGGCGCGGTATGCGGCGGCGCGACCGCCCTGGTCTCTTCGGACGCGGCGGAACGCGACGGCTCCACGGCCTTCGTCACGTCGGCGAACCCGGACTGCGAAGCGCGGTGTTGTCTCCCGTCACCCGCGCGGCCACCTTCGTGCGCGTCCCGTCCAGTGTCACCGCACCGGTCACCGCCAGCCGCACGGCCAGCGGATACAGGCGGTGCTCCTCCGCGAGGATGCGCGCGCTCAGGCTCGCCTCGTCGTCCTCCGGCAGCACGGGCACCGCCGCCTGCGCGATGATGGGGCCCGTGTCCGTGCCCGCGTCCACGTAGTGCACCGTGCACCCGGCCACCTTCACGCCGCGCTCCAGCGCCTGCTTCTGCGCATGCAGCCCCGGGAACGCAGGCAGCAGGGAAGGGTGGATGTTGAGCACGCGCCCCGGGAAGCGCTTCAGGAAGTCCGCGCTCACCAGCCGCATGAAGCCCGCCAGGCACACCCACTCGACGCCCGCGTCGGCCATCACGCCGAGCACCGCCGCCTCGAAGTCCGCCTTCGACCCGAAGCCCTTGTGGTCCACCACCTCCGCGCGCACGCCCGCCTTCCGGGCGCGCTCCAGCGCGAACGCCGTGGGCACGTTGGACAGCACGCACGCCACCTCGGCCGGGTAGTCCGCCTGCCCGGCCGCGTCGAGCAGCGCCTGCAGGTTGCTCCCGCCGCCGCTGACGAGCACCCCCAGCCGTGCCCGCCGCGCGCTCATGGGTCGATGACCGCCGTGGCCTCGCCCTGGCCTGCTTCCACCCGGCCCACCTCGGTGGCCTCCACGCCCCGGGCGTGCAGCACCTCCAGCGCCTTCGCCACGTCCTCCTTCGCCACCACGACGATGAGGCCCAGGCCCATGTTGAACGTGCTGAACATCTCGTCGCGCGCGACTCCGCCCGTCTTCGCGATGAGGTCGAAGATGGCCGGCTTCTTCCACGTGGACTCGCTCAGCACCGCGCGCGTCCCGTCCGGCAGGCACCGGGGCAGGTTGCCCGGGATGCCGCTGCCGGTGATGTGCGCCATGCCCTTCACCTTCACGGCCTGGCAGAGCGCGAGCGCGTCCTTCACGTAGATGCGCGTGGGCTCCAGCAGCGCGTCACCCAGCGGCCGGTCCAGCCCCTGCGGCGTCATGTCCAGGGGCAGCTTCGCGTCGTCCAGCAGCACCTTGCGCGCCAGCGAGTAGCCGTTGCTGTGCAGCCCCGACGACGTGAGCCCGATGAGCGCGTCCCCCGGCTTCACCGTCTTGCCGTCGATGATGGCGGACCGCTCCACCACGCCCACGCAGAAGCCCGCGACGTCGTACTCGCCCCGCGCGTAGAAGCCCGGCATCTCCGCCGTCTCCCCGCCCAGGAGCGCGCACCCCGCCTGCTCGCACCCCAGCGCGATGCCCTTGACCACCTCCGCCGCGGCGTCCACCTCCAGCTTCCCCGTGGCGAAGTAGTCCAGGAAGAAGAGCGGCTCCGCGCCACAGGTGAGGATGTCGTTCACCGACATGGCGACCAGGTCGATACCCACCGTGTCGTGGCGCCCCGCCAGGAAGGCCACCTTCAGCTTGGTGCCCACCCCGTC